>DURG01000273.1 GCA_012837465.1 Propionibacterium sp.
GCGATCAGTGGCGCCGCGATCCGCGCGAACGCGTCGGCCGCGCGCCGCGGCACCCGTCGTCCGAGCGCCCAGACGATCCCGGTGCGGTCCACGTCAGCGTTGCCAGGCCTCGGCGAGCAGCGTGCGGGCGTCGCCCAGCAACTGCGGCAGGGCGCGGGTCTGTGCCACGACGGGCATGAAGTTCATGTCTCCCTGCCACCTGGGCACCACGTGCTGGTGGAGGTGCATCGCGATGCCGGCACCCGCCACGTCGCCCTGGTTCATCCCGAGGTTGAAGCCGTGCGGCTTCGAGACGGTGCGTAGCGCACGCATGGCCTGCTGCGTGAGCTCGGCGACCTCGCGCGCCTCGTCATCGGTGAGGTCCGTGTAATCCGCGACGTGGCGGTACGGGCACACGAGCAGGTGGCCGGGCGAGTACGGGAACAGGTTCATCACCACGAAGGCGTGCTCGCCGCGCGCGACGATCAGCCCGTCCTCGTCCGAGCGCCGGGGCGACGTGCAGAACGGGCAGTCACTGTCGCCCTTCGGCTTCCCCTCGCCCTCGATGTAGACCATCCGGTGGGGGGTCCACAGGCGCTGGAACGCGTCGGGAACCCCCGGGAGCGAGCCGCTGGCCTCGATGGGATCCATGGACTACTCGCCTGCCGTGGGCGATTCGTTCGAGCGCGAGGCGATGAAGTCGACGATCGTGCTGACCGCATCGTCGATGGCCACCGCGTTGCGCTGCGAGCCGTCGCGGAAGCGGAAGGACACCGTCGAACCGTCCCGGTCGTCGCCGCCGGCGATGAGGATGAACGGGGCCTTGCCCTGGGTCGCGTTGCGGATCTTCTTGCCGAAGCGGTCGTCCGAGGTGTCGAAGTCGACGCGCACGCCCTTGGCACGCAGTTTGTCGACGACGCCGCCGAGGTACTCGTCGAACTCCGCCGCCACGGGGATCGCGGTGACCTGAACGGGCGACAGCCACGCCGGGAACGCGCCCGCGTAGTGCTCGATGAGCACGCCCATGAACCGCTCGATGGAGCCGAACTTGGCCGAGTGGATCATGACGGGCTGCTGGTGCGAACCGTCGTTGGCGGTGTAGTGCAGGCCGAAGCGCTCGGGCTGGTTGAAGTCGTACTGGATGGTCGACATCTGCCAGGTGCGGCCGATGGCGTCCTTGGCCTGGATGGAGATCTTCGGGCCGTAGTAGGCCGCACCGCCCGGATCCGCCACGACGGGCAGGCCGGATTCGTGCGCGATCTCCTCGAGGATCGCCGTCGCCTCGGACCACTGCTCGTCGGAGCCGATGAACTTGTCCTTCTTCTTGCCGTCCTCGTCACGGGTCGAGACCTCGAGGGCGACGTCGGTCAGGCCGAAGTCGGTCAGCAACGAGAGCACGAAGCGCAGCAGGTGGCGCACCTCCTCCGGGGCCTGCTCCTTGGTGCAGTAGCTGTGCGAGTCGTCCTGCGTGATGGAGCGCACCCGGGTGAGGCCCTGGACGACGCCGGAGGCCTCGTCGCGGTAGACGGTGCCGAACTCGAAGAAGCGCAGCGGCAGGTCTCGGTAGGAACGGCCGCGCGAGGAGAAGATGAGGTTGTGCATGGGGCAGTTCATCGCCTTGAGGCGGTAGGCCTGCCCGCCCTTGACGACGTTGCCCTGCTCGTCGCGCTCCGCGTCCTCCAGGAGCGGCGGGAACATGCCGTCGGCGTAGTACGGCAGGTGCCCGGAGGTGTAGAAGAGCTCCTCCTTGGCGATGTGCGGGGTGCCGACGTAGTCGAAGCCCTCCTCGATGTGGCGGAGGCGCACGTAGTCCTCCATCTCACGCTTGATGACGCCTCCGCGCGGGTGGAACAGCGGGAGGCCGGAACCCACCACCTCGTGGAAGCTGAACAGGTCGAGTTCGGTGCCCAACTTGCGGTGGTCTCGCTTGGCGGCCTCCTCGAGGCGCGTCTTGTAGGCCTGGAGTTCGTCCTTCGACGGCCACGCGGTGCCGTAGACGCGCTGCAGGCCCGCGTTGCGCTGGTCGCCCCGCCAGTAGGCGGCGGACGTGCGGGTGAGCGCCCAGCCGTTGCCGAGGTAACCGGTGTGCGGGATGTGCGGGCCGCGGCAGAGATCCTTCCACGCCACCGAACCGTCGCGGTTCAGGTTGTCGTAGATGGTGAGCTCTCCGGAGCCGACCTCCACGGACGAACCGTCGTCGTCAGACGCACTGCCCTTGTCCATGACGAGTTCGAGCTTGAACGGCTCGTTCGCGAGTTCCTCGCGGGCCTCGTCATCGGTGACGACGCGGCGGGCGAAACGCTGGCGGGCCTTGACGATCTGGCCCATCTTCTTCTCGATGGCCTTGAGGTCCTCGGGGGTCAGCGGGTCGACCTGGAAGTCGTAGTAGAAGCCGTCGACGATCGGCGGGCCGATGCCGAGCTTGGCGTCGGCGTGCAGTTCCTGCAGCGCCTGGGCTGTGACGTGGCCGCAGGAGTGGCGCAGGATCGACAGGCCCTCGGGGCTGTCGATGGTGATGGGCTCCACCTCGTCACCGTCGCTGAGCTCACGGCTCAGGTCGAGTGCCTCACCACCGACGCGCATGGCGACGATGGTGCGGTCCTCGCCGAAAAGGTCGAGCCCCGTCGTCGTGGTCGTCAACTCCACCTGCTCCGCCTGATCGTCGCGGTGGACGGTGATGACTCCACTCATGGGGGCACTCCAATTGTTTAGCTGGGTCGATCTGACGTCCCCATTGTGCCGCCTACGCCGAATCCGCGGAAGTCGGGCCCGTCGTCGGCGTGCTTGAGGTCTTCGAAATCGGGATTCTTGTCGATGAAGCGCGCGATGAAGGGGCAGGTGGGAATCACCTGACGGCCGTGTTCACGCGCGTCGCTGAGCGCATACTCGACGAGCCGTTCGCCCAGCCCCTTGCCGCCGTGCTCGGGCTTGACCTCGGTGTGGTGCATGTCCTGCACCTCCCCGTCCAGGGTGTAGTCGATCTGGCCGATCAGCTCGTCGCCCAGATGCAGTTCGTAGCGGTCCTCTGAGGTGTTGTGGGAGAGTTTGACGTTGTCATCCATGTCACGATGCTAGCGGCGCGCGGTGCGGATTGCGCCGATGGAGGCGATGATGACAGCCGCCATCGCCAGCCACTCCGGCCAGTTGAGCCACTCCCCCAGCACGATCCAGGCGAACAGCGCCGCCGCCGCAGGCTCCATGCTCATCAGGATCGAGAAGGTGGCGGCCTTCAGCGTGCGCCGTGCCTGTAGTTCCATGGCGTAGGGGATCACCGTGCTGAGCAGCGCCACCCCGGCCATCACGCCCAGCACCCGCAGATTGGTGAATGCGCCTTCCGCCAGCATGATGCCCGGCACCGCCAGCGCGGCAGCGCCGACGAGTGAGCCGACGATGAGGCCGCTCATGCCCTCCCATCTGCGCCCGATGGGCCCGGCCAGGGCGATGTAGCAGGCCCACAACGCGCCGGCGCCGAGGGCGAACGCCATGCCGAGCACGTCAACGACTGTGGGGCCGACGCCCAGCAGCACCACCCCCGCCGCGGCCAGTGCCACCCACAACAGGTCGATGAGCCTTCTCGAGCCGAGCACCGCCAGCGCCAAGGGGCCGACGAACTCCAGCGTCACGGCCAGGCCGATCGGGATCCGTTGGAAGCTCAGGTAGATCAGCATGTTCATCCCCGACAGCGAGAGGCCATAGGCGATGACCAGGAGCCAGTCGCGGCTCGTTCGGCCGGTGAGGCGGGGCCTGGCGAAGGCCAGGAAGATGAGGCTGGCGATCAGCGCGCGGAGGAAGGCGAGCGTCACGGGGTGGGCGGTGTCGAAGATCGACTTCGCGATGGCCGCGCCGAACTGGACCGACGCGATGGCGATCAGGACGAGGAGGACGGGGCGCTGCACAGCCGCACTCTACGCGTCGCGACTGGGCTGTTAGGATTCAGCACATGCTGGTTCCCGACGAAGCGACGATGCAGACCATGCGACAGGCCGCCTCCGCACGGGCATGCCTCTGGCGCCTCTGCGCCGAGGTCGCCGAACGGCCCAGTGAGGACCTCGTCGGTAGGCTTCGCGACGGTCGCTTCGGGGATGAGATCCGGCGCCACAGCGGCTGGATCGGCGAGGACTCCCCCTTCGACGAACTGCTCAAGACCCTCGGCGCCTTCGTGAACCGCTCTGCCAGGTTCAGCGCCGACCACGACCTCGCCACGCTCCGCGAGGAGTGGGACCGGCTCGACCCCGGCACGGAGGTGGCCGCCACGGCCCGCCACTTCGCCGAACTTGCCGACGGCGAGTCCCAGGCCTGGGGGCAGGGCGACCACGAGGCCGCCAAGGAACTGCGCGTGGCCCAGTTCCACGAGGCCGAGGCCCGGTTGGAGCACCTGGCCCGCTGGTGCCAGCGCCTCGACGACGACACGCAGGTGCTCATCACGCAGGTGCTGGTGCGCATCCTCGCGGCGCAGGTCACCGTCGAGAGCGGCCGCGACCTGCTCGGCACCCTGGAACGCTCCGGCGGCCACACCGCCACTTTCAGCTTCGAATAACCGCCTCGAAGAGACGTCTGCAGACGATACCCCTTGAAGTGTGTTACGGTCGCTACTACTGAACGTAGTGGCACGTGGCTAGGCTCAACGAAGAACCGGCCACCCTCGAACAAGGAATGGGCCGATGGCAGACCCTTCAGACAACCCGAAATGGGCCATGATCATCGATCTGCAGAAGTGCGTCGGATGCGATTCGTGCACCGTCGCCTGCAAGGTTGAGAACCGCACACCCCCCGGCGTCAACTACAACGTGGTCGTGGAGGAGGAGGTGGGCACGTTCCCCAACGTGCGCCGCGTCAACATCCCACGCCCGTGCATGCAGTGTGACGTTCCTCCCTGCGTGACGGTGTGCCCCGTCAACGCCACCTACAAGGGCGACGACGGCGTCGTCGTCATCGATGCGGATCGCTGCATCGGCTGCCGATACTGCATCACCGCGTGCCCGTACGGCGCGCGCTCCTTCGACTTCGGCGAGAGCTACGCCGACGAGATGCAGGGCGCTGACGAAGTCCAAGCCCCCGAGTGGGGCATCGACTGGGGCGAGCGCGGGGGCATCTGGAAGGCGCCCGTGGGCACCGTCCGCAAGTGCACCTTCTGTGCCCACCGCATCCCGCGCGGTGAGGAACCCGCGTGCGTCGAGACCTGCATCGGCGACGCCCGCTACTTCGGCGATCTCAACGATCCCAGCTCCCTCGTGGCGAAGCTGTCCACCGATCCGCGTTCGTTCCGCCTCAAGGAAGAGGTCGGGACGGAGCCCAGCGTCTGGTACCTGAGGTGATTGACCGTGAGCACTGACACCACCATCAAGCGCGCTGAAAGGCGTCAGCACACCGCCACCAAGGCCACCGGCTGGCGCCGGTTCACCAACGAGGGCAACGGTCGCGAGCCGTTCCTCACTCCCCGCAACCGCGTGCTCTGGTACGGCTTCCTCGGCATCTGCCTCGTCGTGGGTGCCTGGGGCGTCATCACCCGCATCACGCAGGGCCTGCAGATGACGGACCTGACCTCCCAGATGCCCTGGGGCGCCTGGGTCGCGTTCTACATCTTCTTCGTCGGGCTCTCGGCGGGCGCGTTCCTGCTGTCCAGCCTCGTCTACGTCTTCGGGATGTACCAGTTCGAGAAGATCGGCCGGGCCGCACTCCTGTCGGCCATCGTGTCGATGTTCGTGGCACTCGCCTTCATCGGCATGGACCTCGGCCGCTTCGACCGTGCCCTGCTGACCCTGGTGCACTTCCACTACACCTCCCCGTTGTCCTGGGAGGTCCGCTTCTACGTGATCTACATCGTGTTGCTGATCGCTGAGTTGGTCATCGCGCTGCGCCTGCACAAGGGCATCGTCAAGAGCGCCACGCGGGCCAAGAAGTGGCTGCGCATCCTCGGCACCATCGGCGTCCCGCTGGCGATCATCGGCGTGCATGGCGGCACCGGCACCATCTTCGCCGTCGTCAAGGCCCGTGCCATGTGGTTCGGCGGTCTGTTCCCGATCATCTTCGTGGTCTCCGCGATGGTCTCGGGCACGGCGCTGCTGATCGCCATCAACTACTGGCAGGCCCGCGGCAGCGGCCGCAGGCCCGATGCCTCCCTCCTGCAGGGACTCGGCACGGTGCTGCTCGCAGCGGCGCTGATCGACATCCTGCTGACCTTCTACGAGTACATCGTCCCGCTGCTCGCCCTCGAAACCCACGACCTGGGCATCGTCGGCATCCAGGCGACGGGCCCCTACGCCTGGACGTTCTGGATCCTGCAGCTCGGCATGGGCATGGTCATCCCGGCGATCATCCTGTTGAGCCCGCTGAGGAAGAAGCTCGGCTGGATCATCGCGGCCGCGATGATGACCGTCGTCGGCATCATCGGCGTCCGGTTCAACATCGTCGTGCCCCCGCTGATCCCGCCGATCATCGACGGCTACCCAGTCAACGACTACTTCCCGACCATCAACGAGTGGCTGCTCATCCTCTTCTTCCTCGCGGGCGGTGCGCTGCTGTACAGCCTCGTGTCCGAGTGGCAGCCCATCCACGAACCTGAGGAGCATGAGCTCCTCGACGAGCACGCCGAGGTGACCTCATGACCGAGACCCACGACAAGACGCTGCCCGAAGATGAGCAGCTGAAGCCGTCCCGCCGCAACATGATCATCGGCACCGGCGCCACCGTCGCCGGGGTCGCCGCCGTCGGCGCCATGTTCAAGGACGGCTTCGAGGACCCCATCTACGAGGCCACCCAGCACGGCACCGGCGACGTCGTCGACACCTACGACGAGTCCGACATCATCCACTCGATGTGCATGCAGTGCAACACCTTCTGCACCATCAAGGTGCGCCTCGTCGACGGTGGCGACACCGGGGCGACCGCCCTGGTGCGCAAGGTGGCGGGCAACCCGTACTCGCCGCTGACCACCCAGCCCATCGGCCCCATCCCCTACGACACCTCCCCGGCCAAGGCCGTCAAGGGCCTCAACATCATGTCGAAGGATTCGCGCTCGCGCTCCGGCGGCATGGCCTGCTTGAAGGGCCAGGCGGGGCCGCAGATCGTCCACGACCTCAAGCGCATCACCAAGCCCATGAAGCGGGTCGGCGCGCGCGGCGAGGGCAAGTGGAAGACCATCACCTGGGACGAGGCCCTCAAGGGCATCCTCGAGGGCGATTCGGAACTCGGCACCCCGGGCCTCGAGTCCTGGTACCGCTACGTTCCGCAGGAGCCCGTGATGGCCGACTGGCAGAAGGTCCAGGACGGCGAGATGACCGAATCCGAGTTCGAGGCCGCCTGGGGCGAGGACCTCATCGACGCCAAGCGCCCGGAACTCGGCCCGAAGTCGAACCTGCTGGCCATCCTCGGCGGCGACCGCATGCAGATCATCGGTGAGCGTTGGGCGCTGAAGTCGTTCGGCTCCATCAACCAGTTCAACCACGGCGGCACCTGCGGCGTCACCGGCGTCGTGGGCAACGCCCGTTCGCACCCGGCCGACGGACACAAGCGGATGTACGCCGACATCGACTACTGCCGCTACCTCATCGTCTGGGGCACCGAGCCATTGACCGCGCAGAAGGGCCCGACGTGGCTCGCCCCGCGCATCGGGCTCGCCCGTGCCAACGGCATGAAGATGGTCGTCGTCGACCCCCGCATGTCGAAGACCGCGGAGAAGGCCGACACCTGGGTACCGGTCAAGCCCGGCTACGACGCCGACCTGGCGTGGGCGATGATCCGCTGGATCATCGAGAACAAGCGCTATGACGAGCAGTACCTCCGCGCCCCCGGCCCCAACGCCGCCGAGGCCATCGGCGAACCCACCTGGTCGGACGCCACGCACCTCGTCAAGGTCGACGCGACACCCAAGGGCAAGCTCAACATGGTCGAGGCCGGCCTGGCCTCGCCGCCCGAGCCGGACGAAAGCGGTGAAGTCCCCAACCCGCCGGGTGCCTGCATGGTGGGAGGCAAGCTCACCGCCGTCGGCACCCCCGAACAGGCCGACCTCGAGGTCGACACCACCGTCGACACCCCCGAGGGCCCGGTCCGCGTGGTATCGGTCTTCACGCTCATGGCCGATCGGGCGATGGAGAAGTCCATGGAGGAGTACGCCGAAGCCTGTGGCATCGACGTGACCATGATCGAGGACATCGCCCGCGAGTTCACCGCGCACGGCAAGCAGGCCGTCGTCATGAGCTACCGCGGCCCCGCGATGCATGGCAACGGCTACCACACCATCCGCGCGCTGAACTACCTCAACTTCCTCGTGGGCAACCACGATTGGAAGGGCGGACACATCACCGCGCAGAAGGGCTACAGCCCGTGGAAGGGCCGCTACGACATGCAGGCCGTGCCCAACGCCCGCAAGGCATGGGGCGTGCCGATCACGCGCGAGAAGACCAGGTACGAGGACACGTCGTTCTTCAAGGAGGACGGCTATCCCGCCAAGCGGCGCTGGTTCCCCATGCCGGGCAACCTGTGCCATGAGGTGATCCCCTCTGCCGAGGCGGGCTATCCGTACTCGCTCAACGCGCTGTTCATCCACCGCCACTCCCCCATCAACTCGTCGCCAACCGGGTTGAGGCAGGCGGAGACGCTGAAGAACCCGGACAAGATCAAGCTCCTGGTCAGCTTCGACGTCTCGATGGGCGACACGTCGAAGTACGCCGATTACCTGCTCCCGGACCAGACCTACCTGGAGCGGTTCACGCAGGAGAGCATCTACCCGAACCAGCAGTACGCCGTCACCCAGCTGGGCCAGCCCACCACGCGCGCCTTCAAGGATCCGCGCCCGGTGGAGGTCACCTACCTGGAGATCGGCAAGGCCATGGGGCTCCCCGGCGTCGGCGACAACGCCTTCGGCGAGGGCGCGCACTGGAACACCTACGAGGACTACTGGCTCAAGGTGGCTGCGAACGTCGCCTACGCCACGGACAACCCCGTCCCGGACGCCGACCAGGCCGAACTCGACCTGTTCCGCACCACCCGCGAGAAGTACCTCAAGGACCGCTTCGACGAGCAGGCCTGGAAGCAGGCGGTCACGGACGAGGAATGGGCCAAGGTCGTCTACGTCCTCAACCGTGGCGGCCGATTCGAGGGCCACGGCGACGAGCGTTCCAACGGCTATGAGGGCGAATGGCTCAAGTACCGCTACGGCGGGCTGTGCCAGTTCTTCGACCCGGCCACGGCGCGGAACAAGGACTCGCTCACCGGTGAGAACTTCGACGGCCTGGCCGCCATCGTCGAGCCCCTGCGCGCCGACGGCACCCCGGTGCCGCGCGACGGCTTCCCGTTGCACTTCATCAATTGGAAGGCCCGCCACCAGGGCACGCACCGCACCGTCAACTCGGCGTGGCTGCGTGAGGTGCGCCCGGCCAACTTCGTGTCGATCAACCCGGTCGATGCGGACGAGCGGGGCATCAAGAACGGCGACCAGATCATCCTGCGTTCGCCCGATGCCGAGGTGCAGGGCGTGGCGATGCTCACCCAGGGCATCCGCCCCGGCGTCGTCGGAGCGGATGCGGCGTTCGGCCATCAGGAGTACGGCTCCAAGTCCTACGAGGTCGACGGCGAGGTCGTCGAACCGCCGAAGCGCTACGGCCATGAGGAGTCCGCACGCCGGATCACCCCCATGCACGAGGAGATCGGCTACGCCGGCCCCCGTGACGCGGGCTTCGGCGTCAACCACCTCCTCTCGGTGGAGACCCTCCTCGGTGGGGGTGGCATGTCCGATCCCATCGGTGGCGGTGCGGCCCAGTTCGACACCTGGATCGAGATCGAGAAGGCCTGATGGATTGGCTCACGTCGGCCGCAGCACTCGCCGCGCTGCGGCCGACGGCCGTCGTGGCGGAACGCGCCTGCACCCGAAGGCACGCATCCGGCTGCACCCTGTGTGCGGAGGCCTGCCCGAAGGCCGCCCTGCTCCCCGCCGAGCACTCGATGCGGGTCGACACGGACGCCTGCATCGGTTGTGGGCTGTGCGTGACGGCCTGCCCCGTCGACGCC
>DURG01000274.1 GCA_012837465.1 Propionibacterium sp.
CGAATGAGGGCGGGGCCGACGTTTCCGTCGGCCCCGCCCTCATTCCTGACTTCGCCGGGTCCCGGGTGTCCGTGAGCTACGAACGACCGTGTCGAGGGGCTCCGAGATCCTTCGCGCGCAGCTTGGCGATTGCGTCGCGGGCGAGCTGCGCGGTCTGGGACGGGGTCTCCCCCACCAGCACGCCGGCGGCCTCAAGGGCCTCCTTCTTCGCTTGCGCGGTGCCGGCGGAGCCGGTGATGATGGCGCCTGCGTGGCCCATGGTGCGGCCGGGCGGGGCGGTGAAGCCCGCGACGTAGCCGACGACCGGCTTGGTGATGTTGGCCTTGATGTACTCGGCCGCGCGCTCCTCGGCGTCGCCGCCGATCTCGCCGATCATCACGATCACGTCGGTGTCATCGTCCTCTTCGAACGCCTGCAGGACGTCGATGTGCTTGAGGCCGACGACGGGGTCGCCGCCGATGCCGACGGCGGTGGAGAACCCGTGGTCACGCAGTTCGTACATCATCTGGTAGGTCAGCGTGCCCGACTTCGACACCAGCCCGATCCGGCCGGGGCCGGAGATGTGGGCCGGGATGATGCCGACGTTCGACTTGCCGGGCGAGATGAGGCCGGGGCAGTTCGGGCCGATGACCTTGGTGCCCGACTTCTCGGCGGCGGCCTGGAACTCGACGGCGTCGCGCACCGGGATGCCCTCGGTGATGACCACGCACAGGCCGATCTCTGCCTCGATGGCCTCCATGACGGCGGCCTTGGCGAACTTCGGCGGCACGAAGACGACGGAGACGTCCGCGTTGGTGGCGGCGACGCCCTCCACCATCGAGCTGAACACGGGCACCGGGTCCTCCTCGAACAGGACGGACTCGCCGCCCTTGCCGGGGGTGACTCCGCCGACGACGCGGGTGCCGGACATGATCATGCGCTGGGTGTGCTTGCGGCCCTCACGGCCGGTCATGCCCTGGACGAGGACGCGCGAGGATGCGTTGATGTAGATCGCCATGGTCAGTTCTTCCCTTCTGCGGCGAGCTTGGCCGCCGTGCGGGCCGCTTCGTCCATGGTGTTCTTGACGGTGATGAGCGGGTGGTTGGCCTCTTCCAGGATGGCCTTGCCGACCTCCACGGAGTTGCCGTCGAGGCGTACGACGATGGGCAGGTTCGCCTCGTCGCCGAGCATCTCGAGGGCGTTGACGATGCCGTTGGCCACATCGTTGCAGGCGGTGATCCCGCCGAAGACGTTGACGAAGACAGACTTGACCTGTGGGTCGCTCATGATGATGCGAAGGCCGTTGGCCATCACCTGGGCGGATGCGCCACCGCCGATGTCGAGGAAGTTCGCGGGCTTCGGCTTGTCGGGCATCTCCTCGCCGGCCTTGGCCACGACGTCGAGCGTGCTCATCACGAGGCCCGCGCCGTTGCCGATGACGCCGACGGAACCATCGAGCTTGACGTAGTTGAGGTCGAGTTCGCGGGCTTGGCGCTCGAGGTCCACCTGGACGGCGGTCTCGTCGTACTGTTCCCACTCCTCGTGGCGGTACTCGGCGTTCTCGTCAAGGGTGACCTTGCCGTCGAGGGCGAGGATGGTGCCGTCGCCGGTCTTGACGAGCGGGTTGACCTCCACCAGCGTGGCGTCGGACTCGTAGCACACCTCCCACAGCTTCTGGAGGACCTCACCGACCGAGTCGTGGATGCCCTCGGGGAAGCCGGCCTCGCTGACGATGCGCTTGGCCACCTCGGGGGTGATGCCCTCGGCCGCGTCGAGTTCGACCTTGGCGAGCGCCTCGGGGCGCTCCTCGGCGAGTTGCTCGATCTCCACGCCACCCTCGACGCTGCACATGGCGAGGTAGCCACGCGACGCGCGGTCGAGGAGGATGGAGAAGTAGTACTCCTCCGCGATGTCGGCACCCGGGCTCAGCATCACGACGTCGACGGCGTGGCCCTTGATGTCGAGGTCGAGGATCTCGGCCGCGGTCTGCACGGCCTCCTCCTCACTGTGTGCCAACTTCACGCCGCCAGCCTTGCCGCGGCCGCCGGTGCGGACCTGGGCCTTGACCACGACGGTCTCGGCACCCAGTTCCTGGTACGCCGAGCGCGCCTCTTCCGGCGTGGTGGCGGTCCTTCCTGGGAGGACGGGGACGCCGAAGCGCTCAAACAGGTCGCGCGCTTGGTATTCGAGGAGATCCACTCTGATTCCTTGTAGTTCGGATTGGACAAAACCTTCGCAAGCGTACCTGCACGAGCCTCGATGCGGTAGGACCCCAAGGGATGGGTTGCCTGAGAATCACCTGGCGGCGAGGCCCGGGAATCACCGGCCGGGCCACGCTCGCCACGCGCGTGAGACGCAATTTTGAGAGATTCCTGAGAACTGTTAAGGTTCCATTCGGACAAGCAAGCCGCCGACTGTCAGGAGACTGGTGAACAACACTCCGCGCAACGCCCGCCGTGTTGCTGACCCCTCCGATGACGTCCTCGAGCTGGAAGTTGCTTCCGCCACCCCCGCACGCCGCGCCTCCCGCGCGCTCGGCTTCTCCCGTCGCCTCATCGCGATGACCATCGCCGGCGCCGTGAGCGCCACCGCGGTGTTCGCCTTCGCCTACACCGCCCGCGGCAGCGACCTCAACGAGATGTCCGAGGCCGTCGACGCCAGCGCCGCGATCCCCGCCGCCGCGATATCCGCCGCCGCCGAGAGCTTCGAGGACCGCACCCAGGAAGTCAGCCGCGGCGCCATGCGCAGCAGCATCTCCGAGGTCATCGCGGAGAAGTCCGCCAAGGAGCGTCAGGCCGCGCTCGGCGCCTCCGCCGATTCCGCCACCAAGGCCCAGGCTGAGCTGTCCGCCGAAGAGCGCGACCGCCTCATGGACGAGGACATGAAGCTCGTCGCCGCCCAGTCGGAGAAGCTGAAGAAGGAAGCCGAAGAGGCCGCCCGCAAACTCGAAGAGGCCCGCAAGCTCGCCGAAGCCGCCCGC
>DURG01000275.1 GCA_012837465.1 Propionibacterium sp.
CCCGCCAGCGGCAGAAGGTGATCATGAGCACCCTTGCCGAGTTCCAGCCCGAATGGGTGGACATGAACTCGCTGGTGGTGATCGGGTCCTCCACCACGAAGTACGTGACCACCGGCGGCGGGGAGCGCCGCATCGTCACCCCGCGCGACTACGCCTGGATGCCCGAGACCGAGGAGACCACCCCATGACCACTCCGCTGGTGATTGCCGCGCACGGCACCCGCGACCCGCAGGGCGAGGCCGAGTGCCGCCGCTTCGCGCATCGCGTCCAGGACAAGCTCGACGGCGTACCCGTGGGCCTCGGCTTCGTGGAGCTGAGCCAGCCGCCGATCCCGGCGGCCCTGGCCCACATGCTGCAGGAGGACCCCGCACGGCGCGCCGTGGTCATGCCGCTGATGCTGGGCACCGGGGCGCACGCCCGGGTCGACATCCCCGAGTTCATCGAGGAGGCCTTGGAAGAGGTGCCGGGCGCTCACGTGGACTACGCCGCCCACCTGGGCCCGGACCCTCGCCTCATGACGGCCGTGCGGCAGCGCGTGGCGGCCGCGATGGGGGAGTGGGAGCGTTCGGAGACCTCGTTCGTGTTCGTCGGCCGGGGCGCCCTCGTCGCGGACGCCAACGCGGACCACGTCCGGTTGGCCCGGATGTTCTACGAGGAGGACGGCTGGGCGGACGTGGTGCCCGGCTTCATCCAGGTCACCCGCCCCTCCCTGCCGGAGGCCCTGGACCGGGCCTACGCCGCAGGTGCCCGGCAGATCGTCGTCATGGGCCACTGGTTGTTCCCGGGCCGGCTGCGCACCTGGACCTTCCAGCAGACCGAGGCCTGGGCCGCCGCGCACCCCGATGCGCAGGTCCGTTCGGCCGAACCCATCGGGGATTGCGACGAGCTGGCCGAGGTCGTCATCGACCGCTACCGCGAATCCCTGTTCGACGGCGTCGGTGCCCCGGCGTACCTCAGTGGGTTGCGCCTGGCCGGGCGCCGCGTCGTCGTGGTGGGCGGCGGCGCCGTCTCCGCGCGCCGCGTGCCCAGGCTGCTGGACGCGGGTGCCGAGGTGACCCTGATCTCACCCCAGGTGGTGCCGGCACTGGCCGAGTTGGCTGCTGCGGGGCGCCTCACCTGGTTGCAGCGAGGCTACGAGCCACGCGACGTGACGGGCGCCTGGTACGTGCTCGCCCAGACCGACGACCCGGCCGTGAACGCCGCCGTCACCGCGGAGGCCGAGGCCGCCCAGACCTTCTGCGTCCGCGCCGATGACGCCATGGGCGCGACTGCCTGGACGGCCACCACCGTCAACGCCGACGGCGTGAGCGTGGGCGTGCTCAGCAGCCGCAACCCGCTGCGCTCGCGCGGGGTGCGCGACTCCCTGTTGGCTTCGATCCGCTCAGCGCTGGCGGAATGAGGAGGATGCCGTGAACGCCTACCTGAAGACCGGCCAGGAGATCTACGAGGAGTCCTTCCGGATCATCCGCGCCGAGACCGACCTCAGCCGCTTCCCCGACGACGTGAGCCGCGCCGTGGTGCGCATGGTGCACGCCGCGGGCGCCACCGACATCGCCGACGACGTGGCCTTCACCCCCGGCGTGGTCGCCGCCGCGAGCGCGGCGCTGCGGGCCGCCGCGCCCATCCTGTGCGATTCGTCCATGGTGGCCACGGGCATCATCCGTTCCCGGCTGCCGCGTGACAACGAGGTGGTGTGCCACATCAAGGATCCGGCCCTGGCCGAGGTCGCCGAGCGCAAGGCCATCACCAAGACAATGGCCGCCGTCGACCTGTGGCTGCCGCAGCTGGCCGGGGCCGTCGTCGCCGTGGGCAATGCCCCGACGGCGTTGTTCCGGCTGCTCGAAGTGGTGGCGGAGACGGGGGTCAAGCCGGCGGCCGTGATCGGCATCCCCGTCGGCTTCGTCGGCGCGGCGGAATCCAAGGAGGCGCTCATCGCCAACGACCTCGGCCTCGAGTACCTGGTGGTGCGCGGCCGCCGGGGAGGCAGCGCGATGACGGTGGCGGCGGTCAACGCGATCGCCAGCACCGACGAGCTCACCAACACATGGAAGAGTACCGATGCACATCGCTGAGGGGTTCCTCCCTCCGCTGCACGCCGCGGCTTGGTTCGTCGTGGCCACCCCGTTCGTCGTGCACGGGGCGCGGGCCGTGGTGCGCGAGGCCCGGCAGTCGCCTGAGAACAAGTTGCTGCTCGCGGCGGCGGGCGCCTTCACGTTCGTGCTGTCCGCCATCAAGCTGCCGTCGGTGACCGGCAGTTCCTCCCATCCCACCGGCACCGGGGCGGGCGCCGTGCTGTTCGGGCCGCCGGTGATGGCGCTGCTCGGCACCATCGTGCTGCTGTTCCAGGCCCTGCTGTTGGCCCACGGCGGCCTGACCACGCTGGGCGCCAACGTGTTCGCGATGGCCATCGCCGGGCCCTGGGCCGGGTACGGCGTGTGGCGGTTGATCAAGGCGGTGAAGGGCCCCACGTGGCTGGGGGTCAGCCTGGCGATGGCCACCGCCAACCTCACCACCTACTGCGTGACGTCGGTGCAACTGGCGCTGGCCTACCCGGACGCCACCCATGGCTTCTGGGGCGCGCTCGCGAAGTTCCTGGGGCTCTTCGCCCCCACGCAACTGCCCTTGTCCGTGGCCGAGGGCATCCTCGGCGTGCTGCTGTTCGGGTTCTTCGCCCGCGTCGCCGCACCAGAATTGGTCCGCCTGGGCGTGACCCGGGAGGTGCCCCGTGTTCAGGCGCGCTGACTGGCTCATCGGCCTGGGACTGGTCGCGGCGCTGGTGGCGCTCTTCGCAATCTCCATGACGCTCGCGCCTCCGCCCACTGAAGGTGCCGAGGCCTTTGCGGGCACCGACGCCACGGTCACCGAGGTGCTCACGACCGAGCACCAGGCCGAACCGTGGTTCTCTCCCGTGTTCGAGCCCGGCAGTGGCGAGGTCGAGGCCGGGCTGTTCGCCCTGCAGGCCGCGATCGGGGCAGGGGTGTTGGGCTTCGCCCTCGGGTCGCTGCGCGGCCGGGCGGCGGCGGCCCGCGAACAGGGGCCTGGGTGATCACCCACTCGATCGACGACGCCGCCTGGGCCAGCCCCTGGCGTGCTCGCCGCGTGGGGGAGAAGGTGGCGCTCAGCCTGGCGCTGGTGCTCACCGCGCTGCTCACCCCGGCCTGGCCGGGCAGCCTGGCAGTCGCGGTCATCTCCGTGGCGTTGATCCTCGGGCCGGCCCGGATCCGCGCGTCGCTCCTGTTGGCGGTGACCCTGCTCCCGCTGGGGTTCCTCGTCGTCGGTGCGCTCCCCGTCGCGATCCACTTCGGGACCGACGGCTGGGGCCTGGGCCCGCTGCGGGTCACCCAGGAAGGGCTGGCCGCTGCCGCCGGGCTGCTGGCCCACGGCATCGCAGGCACCCTCGCCATCATGGTGCTGGCCACCACCACGCCCATGGTGGACCTGCTCACCTGGCTGCGCACCCTGCGCATCCCGGACCCCATCCTCGAGATCGCCGCCCTCACCTACCGCCTGCTGTTCGTGCTGCTGTCCACCACCATGGCCGTGCTCGCCGCGCAGCGGATGCGGTTGGGCGCCGAGGCGTCCGTGACCAGGCGGTGGGCCGCCATGGCCGCGACGACGGGCAGCATCATGCTGCGCACCTGGGACCGCACCACCCGCCTCCAGCGCGGGCTGGAGGGGCGGGGCTACGAGGATTCCCTCCGCACGCTCGCCCCAGCGCGGCCCCGGAGTTGGGCGTTCATCGCCATGACCGGCGCCTGCGTGGCAGCGGTGTGGCTGCTGTCTTGGGGCCTGACGTGAGCGCCGTCCTGGCTGCGGTGGACCTCACCGCCGGCTTCCCCGGGGCCGAGCCTGTGCTGGAGGATGCCGCCTTCGCCATCCCCGACGGCGCGCGCCTGGCCCTCCTGGGGCCCAACGGTTCCGGCAAGACCACGCTGCTGCGCAGCCTCGCGGGCTCCCTCAAGCCACGGCAGGGGCAGGTCGTCTTCCGGGGCGAGGCCGTCGGGTTCTCCCGGTCTGCGCTGCGGGAGCACCGTCGACGGGTGCAGCTCGTCGCCCAGGACCCCGACGAGCAACTCTTCTCCGCAGACGTCATGCAGGACGTGTCCTTCGGCCCCCTCAACCTGGGCCTCACCGACGAGGAGGCCCGCGCCCGGGTGGACGAGGCGCTCAACCTCCTGGGCGTGACCGCGTTGGCGGAGCGCCCCACCCACCAACTGAGCTACGGAGAACGCAAGCGAGTGGCCATCGCCGGCGCGGTGGCGATGCGCCCGCAGGTGCTCCTGCTCGACGAACCCACCGCGGGGCTCGACCCTGCAGGGGTGAGCGAACTCCTGGCCACGCTCGCCGGGCTGGAGACCACCGTCGTGCTCGCCACCCACGACGTGGACCTGGCGTTGGGCTGGGCGGACGAGGTCGCCGTCGTGGCCGGGCGGCGCGTGCGGCAGGGTCCGCCGTCGATGCTCGGCGACGCCGGCCTGTTGGGCTCGGTGCGCCTGCGCATGCCCTGGCAACTGGACCTGCTGCACCGCTTGGGCGTGCCCGCGAGCCCGCTCCCGCGCAGCGTCGAGGACGTGGCGCGACTCCTGGGGGCGCCATGACCCGTTCTGCTGCGAGGGTCCTACCCCTTGGCCCATTGGATGACGGTGCGCGCCGGCGTCCATCCTGTCATCGAGCCCAGCGGTTGCGCGTGCTCCACCTGGATGCGGGCCAGCTCGCCGCCCCACCGCTGCTGCGCGGCCACGCACAGCAGTTCGGTCTCGATGGTGATGCCGTGCACCACGATCCGGCCATCAGGCGCGAGCGCGGCCATCGCCTGTTCCAGCACGGTCATGCTGCCGCCGCCACCCACGAAGACCGCGTCCGGCGTGGGCAACTGGGCGAGCACCTCGTCGGCCGGCCCCTCCACCAGGCGGAAGGTTTCCTCCGGCGTGAGACGAGCGGCGTTCGCCAGCGCGACGGACGCCCGGTCCGCGCGGCGTTCGATGCCGATGGCACGGGCACCTTCGGCCGCCCTGCACCATTCGATGGCGATCGAACCAGCGCCGGTGCCGACGTCCCACAGCAACTCGCCGGGCCGGGGGCGCAGGTGGGCGAGCGCGCTGGCGCGCACTACCCGCTTGGTCAGGAGGCCGTCGGTTTCGAACGCCTCGTCCGGCAGGCCTGCCACGCGGCCGTACAGCGCGCCGTCTCGATCGATGATCATTCCCACATGCTATTGGAGGCCGTGCGATGAAGGGCCAGACCCCCACCCGCCCCGACGACGGGTTGACCACCAGGGAGCGCCGCAACCGCCCCATGTTGCTGGTGCACACGGGCGACGGCAAGGGCAAGACCAGCGCTGCCATGGGCATGGCGCTGCGGGCCTGGGCTCAGGGGTGGCCGGTCGGGATCTACCAGTTCGTCAAGTCGGCCACCTGGGTGACGGGGGAGTACCGCGCGCTCACCACCTTGGGCGAGGCCACGGGCGACGTCACCTTCGAGCGGATGGGCACTGGCTGCACCTGGATGCGGGCGGCGCACGGTGGTGAGGTGAGCGCCGAGGAGGCGGCCCGGTTGGCGTGGGCGGAGGTCCGGCGCGGCCTGGCGGAGGAGCGGCACCGCTTCTGGGTGCTGGACGAGTTCACCTATGCCATGGACTACGGCTGGATCGACACCGACGAGGTGGTGGCGGCCCTGCGCGACCGCCCGGGCACGCAGCACGTCGTGATCACCGGGCGGCGCTGCCCGGCGGACATCGTCGAACTGGCGGATCTCGTCACGGAGATGACCAAGGTGAAGCACCCCTTCGACACGGGGCAGAAGGGACAGGCGGGCATCGAATGGTGAACCTCCCACGCATCGTGATCGCGGCTCCCGCGTCGGGCCATGGCAAGACGACGGTGGCCACCGGCGCCATGGCGGCGCTCCGGGCCCGCGGCGTCACCGTCGCCCCGTTCAAGGTGGGGCCGGACTACATCGACCCCGGCTACCACGGGCTGGCCAGCGGCCGGCCCGGGCGCAACCTGGACCCTTTCCTCTGCGGTGAGGACCTCATCGCGCCGTTGCTGCTCCACGGTGCCGAGGGGGCCGACCTCGCCGTCGTCGAGGGCGCGATGGGCTTGTTCGACGGGCGGCTGGGCACCCCGGGAGTCGCCTCGACGGCGCACGTGGCCACCCTCATCGACGCCCCCGTCGTGCTGGTGGTGGACGCGCGGCACGCGTCGCGCAGCGTCGGCGCGCTGGCGCTGGGCATGGCGACGTTCGATCCGGCGGTGCGGATCGCGGGCGTGATCCTCAACCAGGTGGGCAGCCCCAGGCATGAGGCCGAGGTGCGCTCGGCGGTCGAGGGCATCGGGATTCCCGTGCTGGGGTCCCTGCCACGCAACCTCGAGATCGAGGCGCCCTCGCGACACCTGGGCCTGGTGCCCGCCGCCGAGCGCGACGACGCCGGGATCCTCAAGATGGGCGAGGCCGTGGCCCGGCATGTCGACCTGGACGCGCTCCAACGCCTGGCCGCAGCGGCGCCGGAACTCGACGCCGAACCGTGGCGGCCCCCAGTCACCGACCGGGGCGGCGGGCGCCCCAAGGTTGCGATCGCTGGCGGCAGGGCCTTCACGTTCCGCTACCCCGAGACCGACGAACTGCTGCTGGCCGCAGGGTGCGAGCCGGTGGTGTTCGACCCGCTCACGGACCAAGCGTTGCCGGAGGGCACCGCCGGATTGTGGCTGGGCGGGGGCTTCCCTGAGGTGCACGCCGCCGACCTCGCGGCCAACCGGGCGCTCCTCGCGGACATTCGTGCGGCGGTCGAGGCGGGACTCCCGACGGTCGCGGAGTGCGCCGGGCTGCTGTACCTCAGCGAACGCCTCGACGGCGAGCCGATGGTGGGCGCCCTGCCGGGGGTCACGGCCATGACCGCGAAGCTCACGATGGGCTACCGCGAGGCCACCGCCGAATCGGATTCCCTGCTGGGCAGGGTGGGGGAGACCGTGCGCGGCCACGAGTTCCACCGCACGACGGCGGACCCGGGCCCCACGGCCGCGTGGCTGATCGACGGCCGACGCGACGGCGCGGCCAGCCCCACGCTGCACGCCTCGTACCTGCACACCCACTGGGCCGGGCACCCGGAGTTGGCGCAACGCTTCGCCGATGCGGTGCACCGCCACGCGGAAGCGCGGGACGTGGACCTCGACCACCACGGGGATCGCGACCTCGGGCCCGAGCTGGCCGATTTCGCCGTCAACGTGCGCCAACCCCACACCCCCAATTGGCTGGTCGACGCCATCACGAAGGAGGCGGACTGGGCCGCCTACCCGGAAGTCGCGCCGGCGGTGCGGGCGATCGCCGCGCACCATGCAGTGACGGCCGACATGGTGCTGCCGGTGGCGGGCGCGGCGGAGGCCTTCACGCTCATCGCGCGCGCCATTCCGGGCGAAGCACTCGTGGTCCATCCGCAGTTCACCGAGCCGGAGTCCGCGCTGCGGGCGGCCGGCCGCAGCCCCCGCCGCCACCTGCTCACCGCGGCCAACGGCTTCCGGTTGGAGTCGGCGGCCGTGCCCGCGGCTGCCCTGACGTTCGTCGGCAACCCCACCAACCCCACCGGCGTCCTCCACCCGGCCGTCGAACTGGAGCAGCTCGACGCGGGCGTGCTCGTCGTCGACGAAGCCTTCCTGGACACCATCCCCGGTGAGCCGGAGTCGCTCATTCGGACCGACATGCCCCACCAGCTGGTGCTGCGCTCCCTCACCAAGACGTGGGCGATCGCCGGGATCAGGACCGGGTACGTCGTCGGTGACCCAACCCTGATCCGGCGCCTGCGCGAGCAGCAGCCGCCGTGGTCCGTCTCCAGCCCGGCAGTCGCGGCCACCGTCGCCTGCCTGGACCCGGCCAGACGTGAAGAGGCGGAGGCCTTGGCGCGGGAAGGGATGGCCGCGCGC
>DURG01000276.1 GCA_012837465.1 Propionibacterium sp.
AGTGGTACCTCCATCTGTTCGCCAAGGAGCAGCCGGACTTCAACTGGGATCACCCGGACGTGCACGAGGATTTCCTCGAGACCCTGCGGTTCTGGAGCGACCGGGGTGTCGACGGTTTCCGCGTCGACGTGGCGCACGGGTTGAAGAAGAACCTGGACCCGGCCTTCGATGCCCTGGCGGATGTGCTGGGTGGGCGCGAGCTGTTCGTCGACGGGCAACATCCCGTGTGGGATCGCGACGAAGTGCATGAGATCTACAAGGAGTGGCGCGACGTCTTCAATGAGTACGAGCCGCCCCGCACCGCGGTCGCCGAAGCGTGGGTCGCGCCGCACCGGCAGGCACGCTACGCATCCCCCGAAGGACTCGGCCAGACCTTCAATTTCGACCTGCTGCAAGCGGACTTCCGCGCCGACGAGTTCCACGAAATCATCTCGCGGAACCTCGCGGCGGCGGAAGCCATCGGAGGTTCCACCACGTGGGTGCTTTCCAACCATGACGTGGTGCGCCACGCCACCCGCTACGGGCTGCCCGGCGGCCTGGTGGGCAAGGGTGCTCCAGGAGCAGGGGCACCCGCCGGTACCGGCAATGACGGAAAGCTGTGGCTTTTCGACGGCGGGGATCCCGCACAGGTCGATCATGCCCAAGGGTTCCGACGCGCCCGGGCGGCGACGATGTTTCTTCTCGGGCTGCCCGGCTCGGCCTACCTGTATCAAGGCGAGGAGCTGGGCCTGCCGGAGGTGGGGCAGATTCCCGACGAGGACCGACAGGATCCGGCCTTCTTCCGCAACCGGGATGTCGAGGTCGGCCGTGATGGCTGCCGCGTTCCGCTGCCGTGGAGCAGCCGGGGCCGGTCGTTCGGATTCGGCGACGACGGCTCTCACTTGCCGCAGCCGGACTGGTTCGGCGACTACGCCGTCGAGGTTCAGAATGAAGACCCCGCCTCAACCTTGAACCTCTACCGGCGGGCGCTGGAACTGCGCGCTGAGTTGCAGGGCGACGAAAAGCTCGAGTGGGAGGACGTCACGGACTCGTCTCTGACTTTCCGCCGGCCTGGTGGATGGCGGGTGGTGCTGAACTTCGGCACCGACCCCATCCCGCTGCCCTCCGGGGAGGTGCTGCTCAGCAGCTCGGAGCTTGGCGACGGCGGCCTACTGCCCGGCGAAACCTGCGCCTGGCTGCGCTGATCGGATGAACCCCCGGCCGACACGGTCGGGGGTTGTCCTTTGCCGGGCCCCGCCGGAGAACCCCATCAACAGTTGTAGTCTTTGGCCAACGAAACCCGTCTGACCTGCATGATCAGACGTTGAACTTGAACTCCACTACGTGTCGTTGCAAAGTCACCTTCTCATTCGTGAATAGCAGCTAAAAACCACCACACCCGCTATGTGCAGCAAAGATAGAGTGCACACCAGGTAGCCTCAGCCCCCGCTCCTCGTGCAGCAGCGTCCTTTAACAAGACATACATGGGATTTGCCCCACATACGGTTAATTCAGGCTTCCGATGTCGCCCAAGCGACCCGTTGAAACTTAACCGAACGGTCCGTGCGGAACGCTCGGCCGTAAATAGGATTGATGCCGAGCAAAGGCGGGCGCGAATGCATTAAACGTCCTGCCTGCTACCCTCCCGTTCTACCGGTCCGACCACCTGCCGATGCACGATACCCGGACGCCGATGTGGGTGTACCCGCTTGGCGCGTAGCATTGGCGACATGCGCATTTTCACCGTGGGCCACTCCAACCTCGAGTTCGAGGACTTCGGTGAAATGATCAAGGCTGCCGGTGTGGCATCCATCGTGGATGTGCGCAAGCTGCCCGGGTCCAGGAAGTACCCGTGGTTCAACGGCGACCACCTTGCCGAACACCTTCCCACATGTGGCATCACTTACAGCAGAAGCGAGGGCCTCACCGGGCGGCGCAACGTGTCCCACTCGGTGCCGTTTGAGGTTAACGGCAACTGGCGTAACCGCAGCTTCCACAATTACGCCGACCATGCGCTGGGCGAGGAGTTCTCGGACGCGCTCTCGCAGCTACGGGTGAACGCCGCCGAAACCCCCACCGCGATCATGTGCTCCGAGGCGGTGTGGTGGCGCTGCCACCGGCGTATCATCGCCGACCACCTCATCGCCCACGGTGACGAGGTTGGCCACATTATGGGCCTGGGTGCAGCCGGGGCGAAGGTGAGCGAGGCAACGCTCAACGACGGCGCAGTCATCGGCAACGATCTCCTCGTGCGCTACCCCGAGCGGGGCTAGCGCGTACACCAGAGGCCAGGGGTGCGGAAACTCGGACTACGCCTCAGTCAGCCACGGCATCCGCCTCGGCCTGACCTCAGGCGCGACCTACGCCTTGTATTCATGGAGCGCCCGCCCCTTATGAGCAGCAGCATCGGAGGCACACCAGCAAATAGCACGCTCAAACGAGCTTTAGGGGCTCTTCGCGTTTTGGAGTGCGTAGCTGACCGCAGAGCCCGAAAAGGGCGGCACCGGTTCTCTCCGGGGGCGTCCGGTTCACCCCAACGGCCGAGGGGGAACATCGGCGACATCTGCTCCACGGTGTCCGGGGTCACGTACCCGGTATCGACTGGTCCGGGATTCACGCAATCCACGGTGATCCCTTCGTCGGCAAGCTGACACGCGAGAGTCAGGGTGATCCCCGCCGGAACGTTCGTGATTGCAGATGAGGACGTCGACGTGGCCGAACTCCGCCACCGCCCGATCCATCGTCGGCTCCCCACGGCTGGTCGGCGTCATGGGGACGATGATGAGTCAGCAGCAGATCGACGCCTAGCGGATCAGTTCCATCGCCCGGGCCTGGTCGAGCGCCGCCAGGTGCGGCAGAGGATCGATGCCCATGTCGGCGACGTAGGAGGTGAGCAGGTCACGGACCGTCGCCTCCAGATCGACAGGATCCCAGGGCTTGGCGATGTAGTGGTCGAGATCCGCCTCGTTGACCGCGACGATGGTGTCCTTCAACTGCGCCTGTCCGGTCACCAGAACCTTGCGGGTGGCGGCGGTGCGGTCGTCGTCCATCATGTCGACGAGGAACTCGACGCCGGTGGTGCCGGGCATGCGGTGATCGC
>DURG01000277.1 GCA_012837465.1 Propionibacterium sp.
GACAACTTCGACCCGAAACAGGTCGCCGCGCTCGGCGCGGAGGCCGTCGAGGGTTACGTGCGCGACGCGCTCGCCGCGATCGAGGTCGCCGGCACGACGGCGGAGCTCAAGCAGGCCCGCCACGATCACGCCGGCGACACCTCGCCGCTGGCGCTTGCCAACCGCGAGATCGGAGCGTTGCCCCCGCAGGCACGCAAGGAGGCCGGCCAGCGCATCGGCAAGGCGCGCGGCCAGGTGAACCAGGCCCTCGCCGCCCGCCAGGAAGCGGTCGTCGCCGCCGAGCTCGAGGCCTCGCTGGCCGCCGAGCGCGTCGACATGACGCTGCCCGTGACCACCGGCCCCCGCGGCGCGCTGCACCCCGTCACCAATCTCATCGACTCCATGATCGACGTGTTCGCCGACATGGGCTGGGAGGTGGCCGACGGGCCGCAGCTCGAGGCCGAGTGGTACAACTTCGACGCCCTCAACGTGCCCGCAGACCACCCGGCGCGCGCGCTGCAGGACACGCTCTGGATCGACCCTCCGTCGGCCGGCAAGCTGCTGCGCACCCAGACCTCGCCGGTTCAGGCCCGCGCGCTGCTCACCCGCGGCGTCCCGCTCTACGTCGTGGTGCCCGGCAAGGTGTTCCGGGCCGACGAGTACGACGCCACGCACCTGCCCGTCTTCCACCAGCTCGAGGGCCTCGTCGTCGACAAGGGCATCTCGATGGCGGACCTGCGCGGCACGCTCGACCACCTGGCCAAGGCCATGTTCGGCAGCGACACCGCCACCCGCATGCGCCCCCACTACTTCCCATTCACCGAGCCGTCGGCCGAGGTCGACGTGCAGTGCTTCGTGTGCCACGGCGACTCCGTCGGCAACCCCGACGCGCCCTGCCGCACCTGCAAGTCCGAGGGCTGGATCGAGTGGGGCGGCTGCGGCGTCGTCAACCCGCGCGTCCTCAGGGCCTGCGGCATCGATCCGGACGTCTACTCCGGCTTCGCGTTCGGCATGGGTATCGACCGCACCGTCATGTTCCGCACCGGCGCCCCCGACCTTCGCGACTTCGTGGAGGGCGACATCCGCTTCAGCCGTTCGATCCTGGGAGGTGCCCGATGAAGGCTCCTGTTTCCTGGCTGCGTGACCTGGTCACGCTGCCCACCGACGTCACGACCAAGAAGTTGGCCGAGCAGTTCACCAGCGTCGGCCTCACCGTCGAGCGCATCGAGTCCACCGAATCTCCCGTGACCGGCCCGCTCGTGGTCGGCCGCGTGCTGAGCTATGTCGACGAGCCGCAGAAGAACGGCAAGGTCATCCGGTACTGCCGCGTGGACGTCGGCGACCACAACGACCCCGCCACCGACGAGCACCCGGCCTCGCGTGGCATCGTGTGCGGCGCCCACAACTTCGAGGAGGGCGACCTCGTGGTCGTCTCCCTGCCCGGCACCGTGCTGCCCGGCAACTTCGAGATCTCCGCGCGCAAGACCTATGGTCACATCTCGGACGGCATGATCGTCTCCGAGGTTGAGATCGGGCTGGGCGAGGACCATGACGGCATCATCGTGCTGGCCCCCGGCACCGCCGAACCCGGCACCCAGGCGCAGGACCTCCTCTGGTCCGCTGACGAGGTGCTCGACATCGACGTGACGCCGGACCTGAGCTACTGCCTGTCCATGCGCGGCCTGGCCCGCGAGGCAGCCATCGCCAACGGCGTCACCTACGAGGACAAGTACCGCCAGCAGCTGCCCGAACCCGTCGAGGGCGGGCACCCGCTGGTGCTCGAATCGGACCGCTGTGCCTCCTTCGTGGCGCTCACCATCGAGGGCATCGACCCGACGGCGCCGTCACCCGAGTGGATGGCGGACAGGCTGCGCGCCTCCGGCGTCCGGTCGATCTCGCTCGCCGTCGACGTCACCAACTACGTGATGCTCGAATCCGGCCAGCCCCTGCACGCCTACGACGCCGCGAAGCTCCAGGGCCCCATCCGGGTACGCCTGGCGAACGAGGGGGAGACGCTCACCACCCTCGACGGGCAGCAGCGCACGCTCGACCCTGACGACCTGCTCATCACCGACGACTCCGGCCCCATCGGCATGGCCGGCGTGATGGGCGGCGAGGACACCGAGGTGAGCGAGACCACCACGTCGATCGTGCTGGAGGCCGCGCACTTCGAGCCCACCTCGGTCTCGCGGACCTTCCGCCGCCACGGCCTGCCCTCGGAGGCGTCCAAGCGCTTCGAGCGCGGCGTGGATCCGCAGGTGCCCTATGCGGCCGCCAAGCGCGCCGCGAAGCTGCTCACCACCCACGGTGGCGGCCAGATCACTGCCGAGACCGTCGTCGGCTCCGCGCCCGCCCCGCACACCGTGTCGCTGCGCTCCGGGCTGATCTCCGACATCCTCGGCACCCGCGTCGAACAGGACGAGAGCCTGCGCCTCCTGACGGCCGCATCCATCGACGTGACCGCACTGGGCGACTCCCTGACGGTCACCGCCCCCAGCTGGCGCAACGACCTCGTGGACCCCTATGACGTGATCGAGGAGGTGGGCCGCCACGTCGGCTTCGACCGCATCGGCATGACGCTGCCCGTCCCGCCCGTGACCCGGAGCCTCGACCCGGCCATCCGGGACCGCCGCGCCGCCATGCGTGCCGTCGCCGCACTCGGCTTCACCGAAGTGTTGTCGCTGCCGTTCATGTCCGTCGCGGAGGTGGACCAACTGAGTGTGCCCGAGGGCGACCCGCGCCGGTCGCTGGTCAAGCTCGCCAACCCGCTGTCGGAGACGCACGGCCACCTGCGCACCACGCTGCTGCCGGGGCTGTTCTCGGCCATCGCGCGCAACACCTCGCGCAGCATGACGGACCTGGCGCTCTTCGAGAAGGGCAAGGTCTTCTTCGACGGCGGGGAGCCGGCTGCGCCGCGCCTCGGCGTCACCGAGCGCCCCTCCGAGGAGGACCTGGCCGCCCTCGACGACGCGCTGCCCGCGCAGCCGGAGACCTTGGCCGCCGTGGTGACCGGCAACTGGAAGCCTGCTGGCTGGGACGGCCCCGCCGTCGCCGCAGATTGGACCCACGTCGTGGCCTTCGCCGAGACGGCAGCGGCCGCCGTCGGCGTGGAACTGGACCGCCGCAACGCGGAGATGGCGCCGTGGCACCCCGGCCGTTGTGCCGAGCTGTCGGTCAACGGCATCGTGATCGGTCATGCCGGTGAGCTGCACCCCGCCGTCATCGCCGCGTTCCGCCTGCCGGAGCGCACCTGCGCCGTCGAGTTCAACGCAGATCTGCTGTTGGGCCATGCCGTGCAGGGTGGTGAGATCACCCCGCTGGCCGGCTTCCCGTTGGCCAAGGAGGACGTGGCGCTGATCGTCGATGCCGAGGTGGCAGCCTCCGAGGTGGAGGCCGCCTTGGCCGAGGGTGCGGGCGAGCTGCTCGAATCCATCGCGCTGTTCGACGTCTACACCGGTGACCAGGTGGGCGAGGGCAAGAAGTCGCTCGCGTTCGGTCTGCGTTTCCGCGCGGACCGCACCCTGAAGGACGCCGAGGCCGCGGAGGCCCGCCAGAACGCAGTGAAGGTGGCACAGGAGCGCTTCGGCGCCATCCAACGCGCCTGACACAGTACACATGGACTCACCCAGCCCGTTACGGTGGCTGGGTGAGTCCTGTTTTCAACGTTTCCTCCGAAGTGGGCCAACTGCGGCGGGTGATCGTGCACCGGCCCGGCCTCGAGTTGGCCAGGTTGACGCCGTCGAACGCCGCCGAGTTGCTGTTCGACGACGTGCCGTGGCTGGAGCGCGCCGAGGAGGAGCACGATGCGTTCAGCGCCGCGCTGACCGAGGCGGGCGCGGAGGTGCTCCACTTCGATGAGCTGCTCCGGCGCACCCTCGCGGTCCCGGAGGCGGTGGCCCATGTGTTGGATGAGACCATCACGGAGCGCCAGTTCGGCCCGGGCCTGGCCAACGCGCTGCGCGAGTACCTCGACGACGCCACGCCCGACACGCTCTACCGCGTGCTCGTGGGCGGCCTGACGAAGGCCGAAGCCCTCGAACGGATCCCGAGGCCGCCGTCGGTGCCGTTCGGGGTGGCCCACGACAACGACTTCCTCGTGACACCGCTGACCAATCACCTTTTCGCCCGCGACGCCACGTGCTGGATCGGCAACGGGGTCAGCGTCAACGCGATGCAGGCCCTGACCCGGCGGCGTGAGGCCGTCAACTACCGGGCGATCCTGCGCTGGCACCCGCTCTTCGCCAGCGCCGATTTCCAGTTCTGGTCCGACGACCTGGGCACCGGTGAGGCGACCGTCGAGGGCGGGGACGTGCTCGTGCCGACGCCCGAGGCCCTGCTGGTCGGCATCTCGCAGCGCACCACGCCCCAAGGCATCGAGCGCCTCGCCCTGCGCCTCTTCGCCGCCGGCGTCGTCGAGCGCATCCTCGCCGTGCGGCTGCCCAACCGGCGCGCGTTCATGCACCTCGACACCGTGCTCACCATGGTCGACGAGGAATCCTTCCTGCTCTATGGCGACCTGCCGGAGCCCGAGTGCTACCTCATCCGGCCCGGCAACGGGCGCCGACCGCTGCACACCGAGCAATTGGGCGGCACGCTCGCCGAGAACCTCGCTGCCGCCGTGGGGTTGTCGCAGGTGCGGGTGCTCACCACGGCGCAGGACGCCTTCGCCCGCGAACGCGACCAGTGGAACGACGGCTGCAACGTGTTGGCCCTGCGGCCCGGCATCGTCGTGGGCTATGAGCGCAACACGGCCTCGATCGCCGACCTCAAGTCCGGCGGCATCGACGTGATCGAGGTGCCCGGCTCCGAGCTCGGCCGGGGGAGGGGCGGGCCACGCTGCATGAGCTGCCCGATCGAGCGCGCACCGCTGTGAATGCGCTGGAAGGGTGTGGACCGGGCCGCAGAACGCCTCTCGGCGCGTGGCCGCTCGTAGCGGCTTAAAGTGGAGCCCGGGGTTACCGCGGCCCGGCACCTACGAGTCTAGTGGACGGCGCCGCCCACTCAAGTGAGTTGGCCCGAACGCCACAACTTCGCCTGCGTCGTGAACTCCTGCGCCATCGCCGCGTAGCCCACGGCCCGGCGGGGCAGTGCGTCGTCCGCGGTGGCGAGCTCAGCGGCGCCCGCCGACATGACCCGGCTGAACGCGGAGGCCCGCTCCAGGGCGACGGCGAAGTCGCCCGTGAAGGCGCCCTGCAGGATCTGGTTGGCCAGCTCGACGACCTCCGCCGGCGTGGGGGCGTGGGGGGAGCCGGCGATGGCCTGGTTCACGCCGTCGACCTCGGCCCCGCGGGCGAAGATCCGCCCCGCCTGCTCAGGATTGCTGGCCACGGTGTGGCGCACGAGGTAGAGCCGCCAGAGGGCTCCGGGCAACGACTCGGCGGGGGAGTCGGCCCACAATTCGGCCACGTCGTCGATGCCGTGCTCGTCGGCGTAGTCGATCAGCCGCTCCACGATGTCTGGATCCGGCGCGGTGCGCACCCGGTGGAGGAGTGCTGCGGCGGTGTCGTGCGCGAGGCCGCCGATCTCGGCGGGGTCGCCTTCGCCGCGCAGCGCCTCGATGAAGTCGCCTGGGCGTCGGACGGGCTTGTGGAACTCTCGCATACCCCCAGCGTATGCCCCACACGCCAGTAGTGTGGGTGGGTGCAGATCGTCCACCGCCAACCGGCCCCTTATGGACCATCCCCCCCACGCGCACGCCGCGCTCGGGCGGCAGTGGCCGGAGGTGGCGCGCATCATCACGGGCAACGCCTCAGAGAACAGCCACCTGCTCGCCATCAACAACCGCCTCAGCTATACGCCCATCGCCGCGTCCGGCTGGTTCGAGCGGAAGGAACCCCGTGGCGCTGAGTAGGGAAGCCATCGTCGACGCCGGCCTGGCCATCCTCGACGAGTACGGCCTGGGGGACCTCAGCATGCGCCGCGTCGCCGATGCCCTCGGGGTCCAGGCCGGTGCGCTGTATTACCACGTGCCCAACAAGCAGTCGCTGCTCGCCGCCATCGCCGACGAGATCCTCAGGGCCACGCTGGTTGAGCCGACCGCTGGATCGCTGGTTGAGCCGACCGCTGCCACGCTGGTTGAGCCGACCGCTGCCAGGCTGGTTGAGCCGACCGCCTGCGAGGAACGAGCAGCGGCGGTCGTGTCGAAACCCGGTGAGCTGATCACGCTGCCCGACCATCTCTCCACCTGGGCCCACGACCTCCGCTCCGCGTTGCTGCGCCACCGCGATGCCGCCGAACTGGTCGCCTCCACGCACGCGCTGGGTCTGGGCACCGTCGACCCCACGGCGCCCGGGCGCACGCTCCTCGCGGAGGCCGGCCACCCCGAGCCCGAGGCCACCATGGCCGCGCTGCTGCACTTCGTGCTCGGCCACGTCGTCGAGGAGCAGACCCGGGCCCAGATGCAGGCGCTGGGCGTGATCGACCGGTTCGACCAGGACGTGTCCGCCCACCATTTCCAGGTCGGCGTCGCCACCTTCGTGCGGGGCATCTCGCAGTAGGCTGAACCCATGAACGCGCAACGCAGGCGTGCCCCCGGTGCACTGGTGATGCTGCTGGCCAGCATGCTCCTCGCGCTGGTGGCCTGCAGCGATTCCGGCGCGCTCAGCCCCTCCACCTACTCCGGTGAGCCCGACGCGCAGACCCTCGTCCTGCGGTTCACCGTGCCGGCCAGCGACGGCGTCTCCGTCACCACGGAGGAGACCGACACGACTGTCACCATCCATGCGGAACTGGTGGAGGACGAAC
>DURG01000278.1 GCA_012837465.1 Propionibacterium sp.
ATCTAGATTTGCGCTGCCTGACGCTCGCAAATCTAGATTTGGGCGGGGTGGCCGGGCCGGGGTGGTGACGTCAAATCTAGATTCAGGCTGTCTGACGAGCCCAAATCTAGATTTGGGTGGGGTGGCCGGGCCGGGGTGGCGACGGCGCGGTCAGGGCTTGACGGCGACGATGAGGTCACGCTTGATGGAGGAGTCGACGCGGTGCGCGAACTGCTCCCACGCCCCGCCCTCCTGCACGGTGAGCCCGTTGCTGGTCAGAAGCGCGGCGAGGTCCTCCCGGGACAGCCCGAACGTGTTCCAGGACAGGCCGAGCGCTCCGCCGTGCATCAGTTGGCCGGCCCACACGGGGATGGCCTCCTTGAGCAGGCCGGCGGGGGAGCGATCGCGCTTGCCGGAAACGCCGCGCACGTCGGTGGTGGAGCCGTGGGTCACGCCGTACGGGGCGTCGGCGATGACGGCGTCGAACTTCTTCTTGCCGAACAGCGCCGCGGAGTCGCGGGTGTCGCCGGTGAAGGCGCTCACGGTCCGCTTTCCATCGCCGGTGGTGAGCTCCGCGTCGAAGCGCTTGCCCACTGCCTTGCCGTCACGGCGCACGGGGCGCACGTCGGCGGTGTGTTTGATGCGCTTGCGGCGCAGGTACGTCTTGTAGAACGAGGCCATCTGCTCGAATGCCTTCGCATCACCTTCGACGCCGAACGCGTCGTGCCCCAGCAGCAGCGCCGTCGAGAGGGTGGTGCCGCGCCCCGCGAGCGGGTCGAGGATCTGGCGCGGGCCGGTGGGCTCCCGGGTGATCGCCGCCAGGGTGACGCCAACGAGCAGCTGCGTGAACTGCTCGTTGGTCTTCCCGGGGTACTTGGGGATGGAGACGAGGTCGTCGTCGAGTGTGAACGGGCGGGGGAGGGCGACGGGGCGCAGCAGGTGGTCTGAAAGGTTGCGCGGCCCTTCGTCGCCGCTGGCTCGTTGGTCGCCGGCGGCGCTCAGGGACCGGGTGGGGTCGTCGTTGGCTCGTTGGTCGTCGGCGGCGCTCAGGGGCCGGCTCTCGAAGAGCGCGAACGCGGCCGACTGACGCGCGACGGCGGCCAACTGCGAGTCGTCGAGTTCGGGCGCCTCGAACGACAGGTAGCCCACGCCCGCCACGTCCTCCTCGGCGACGTCCGCCGCAAAGGGTGCGGTGATCTCGAGTTCCGCGGCGGTCAACGGGCCGGATTCCCCGGCGTAGACGCGGTTGGCCGACGGGGTGCGCAGCATCAGGTATCGGGGCATGGGGCCAAGTTTCCCACAGCCCGTCACCTTGGGGTCCCAGCCCTGCGACGGTGGGGCGAGGCGCTGCGAGGGCATGGGCGGGAGTACGGTTGGCCGCGATGGACGAGAAGCGGTGGGCGCGGGCGGCTGTGGTCTTCGCGGGCGGGGCGCTGGGCACCGGGCTGCGCGTCGCCCTTCTGGACCTCCTCGGCCACGAGGTGTTGGGCCTGGCCCTCATCAACCTCACCGGGGCGTTCCTGCTCGGCGTCGTCTCCGGCGCCTACGCCAACCGGATCACGATGGTGCGGCTGTTCCTCGCCGTGGGCGGGTTGGCGTCGTTCACGTCGTGGTCCACGCTCACGCTGCAGTCGATGGGCCCCGACGGTGTGCTCGTCGCCGCGCTGGAGACCGCCGCCGGCGTCGGGCTGGCAGGGCTGGGCCACCTCGCCGCGCGCACGCTGAAGCTGCGCCGCAGGGGGCGGCGATGATCTGGTGGATCTGCCTCGCGGGCGGCTTGGGCGCGGTGGCCCGGGCCGGGGTCGACTCCTTCGTCGCGCGGCGCTGGGAACCCTGGCGGGCGACCCTCGCGGTGAACCTGTTGGGGTCCTTCGTCCTCGGGGTGGCATCGGTTGCCCTCACGGGCGGGTGGCTGGTGGTGGTGGGCGCCGGCTTCTGCGGCGCCTTCACCACCTTCTCGTCAGCCTGCTGGCAGGCGGCCCGCGAACTGGGCCGCGAGCGGGCCCGGTTCGCCGTCGCCTATTCGGCCGTCACCGTCGCCGGCTGCATCCTGGCCGCCTGGCTGGGCACGACGGTGGGTTGAGCGGCGCGTCGGCCTCCGCCGGTTTCGACCCGACCCCCCGTTCGCAAGCTCACAGGGGGTCGCCTCAACCAGCGCAGGAGTGTCGGCTAGGCCATGTTGACGTGGTGGTGCTCGTACGGCGTGCCCTTGGCGCGCTCGAACGAGGCCTGCACCTCATCCTCGGCTTCCTCGCGGCCGGTCCACGTGGCACCCTCAACCGACTTGCCGGGCTCGAGGTCCTTGTAGACGGAGAAGAAGTGCTCGATCTCGAGCAGCATGTGTTCGGGCACGGAGGCCAGGTCCTTGATGTGCTCGCGACGAGTGTCCGCCGTCGCGACGCACAGCACCTTGTCGTCGCCGCCCATCTCGTCGGTCATGCGGAACATGGCCACGGCGTAGCATTCGATCAGGCAACCGGGGAACGTGGGTTCCGCGCCGATCACCATGGCGTCGAGCGGGTCACCGTCTAGACCGAGCGTGCCCTCGACGAAGCCGTAGTCATACGGGTACTGGGTGGAGGTGAAGAGCACGCGGTCCAAGCGGAGGCGGCCACTGTTGTGGTCCATCTCGTACTTGTTCTTGGTGCCCTTCGGGATCTCCACCGTGACATCAAACAGGATTCGGCGGCCAGGATCGATCGGGGTCAGACCAGCAGGCGCTTCTTCAGTCACTTGGGCACTCCTATGATTGGTGTCATCGCCCGCGCGTCGTTGCGGGTCAATTGCAGGATACCCCTTTGGAGGTTGGTGTGCGGAGCCGCGGACGGGTCGTGGAGTGGGTGATCACCTGGCTCCTCGTCGGTGTGCTATTGGCCAGCGGGTTCCTGCTCGCCGTCTTCCATCGTGAGGCCCTGTCCGCGACGGGCCTCACGCGCGACGGTGCACCCACCACCATCGCCCCCTCACTCTTCGCGCCCCCACCGGAGCCCGAGCCGGTCGACACCGAGGCCCCACCGCCCGCGGGAACCGGCCTCGCCGGG
>DURG01000279.1 GCA_012837465.1 Propionibacterium sp.
GATCAGCCGTCCTCGCGTGCCTTTTCGAGCTGGCGGGCGAAGTCCGCGATGCCGTAGATGTCCTTGGACTTCGCCACGGCGAAGACCTCGACGCCCTCGTCCCTGATGGCCTGGGCGGTCTCATCGTCCCAAGCCAGCACGTTGACGTGATCACGGTGCCCGAGCTTCTTCGCATAGACGTGGGCAAGCGACGGCTGGCTCAGGAACACGGCATCCCAGGCGCCCTCGTCCCAGCGGCTGCGCAGGGCCGGGTCGATCTCGTCGACGTCGGCCATGGTGTAGATCTCGCTGCGGTCGACGGTGTAGCCCTTCTTGCGCAGGCCCTCCTCCAAGCGGGTCGAGAGCTGGTCGGCGCAGAGGATCACGACGCGCTGGTCTCCGTCCGGGTTCGGGAACTCCTCCAGCATCTTCGTGGAGCTCGCGGTGCCCTCGGGGCTCAGGTCGACCTTGCGTCCTGAGTCCTCGACCGTGCGACGGGTGGTGGTGCCCATCGTGGCGATCTTGGTGGTCTCGGGGATGTCCCAACCGCGCTCGCGCAAGGCCCAGACTGTCATGCCGGACGGGATGACCACCCAGTCGGCGTCGCCGATGACGTTCTCAGCGGACAGCAGCTTGGCCTCCTGCAACTGGACGCAGTCCACGCGGAGCTGGTTCTCGCGCATCGACTGGCTGAGCCTGCCCTCCTGGCGGGGCAGGAGCACGCGGATGCGGTCGTCGTCAGGGCTCTCCACGAAGAGTGAATCGTCCGCGTGGTCCGCGGTCATCTTGACCTCTTCGAGCGCCTCGTTCGAGATGAAGCGATCCGCGCGGCGCTGCTTGAGTGCCTCGGCCACGTTGTGGCCGGTGCGCTGCGCATGGTACTCCGAGGTTGGCAGGCCGATCTCGAGGACGGTGCGCTTGGTGCCGTCGGTGGAGAAGACGCCGGCCTTGAGACCGAGAATGCCGCGTCGCGACGCCAAGGCGCCGACGGGGGCCAGGTAGGTGGTGCCGAGGCCGGTCAGCACGGCGCGCTCCGCCTCGATGCAGATGCGGGTCTCGACGTCGTCGAGCTCCTTGACCGCATTCAGCGTCTCCTCATCGTCCTTGCGGACCTCGAGGGCCAGGGCGCCCTGGCCGGGGGCAGGGAGGATGGGCAGGTACTCGGCGACGCGGTCCTCGAGGCCCAACGAGTGCACGCCGGCCGCGGAGACGACGACGGCGTCGAGGTCACCGGGCTCGAGGCGGCGCAGACGATCCTGCAGCGTGCCGCCGACGTCGACGAAGGTCAGGTCGGGACGCAGGGCCCGCAGCTGGGCCAAGCGGCGCAGCGAAGTGACGCCGACGCGCGACCGGCGCGGCAGCGCGGCCAGTGGCACGTTGTGGATGGAGCAGAATGCGTCACGGTGGTCGCCGCGTTGGAGGACGGCACCAATGGTGAAGTCTTCCGGCTTGTCGGACAGTGGGATGTCCTTCACCGAGTGCATGACCACGTCGACGTCGCCGCCGCGCAGCGATTCGCGCAGTTCCTTGGCGAAGACGCCGAGGGAATAGCCCTCTGCCATGTGGATGGTGTCCACGCTTTCCGTGGCCACGCGAACGATTTCGACGTCATGGCCCTGCCCCCGCAGGAGCTCGGCGACCATCTCGGAGCGTGCCAGCGCCAATGCCGAACCACGCGTACCCAACCGAAGCTTCACAAAAGATCCTTCCGAAGTGTTGCGCACCAAGCTTCTCACGAATCTGCGGCAGCCCGTGCCGCTCCCGGCAATGCGTCCGTGATGCGGGCCATCGCGGCGTCGTCGTGCGCGGCGGACAGGAACCATGCCTCGAAGGCGGACGGCGGCAGCGCCACCCCGGCGTCGAGCATGGCGTGGAAGAAGCGCGCGAAGGCCGCGGAGTCCTGCGCCTTGGCGTCCTCGTAGTCGCGCACGTCTCCTTCACGGAAGAACACGGAGAACAGGTTGCCCGCACGCTGGATGGTGTGCGGCACTGAGGCAGCGCTGAGCGCCTCTGCCACGGCGGCCTGGAGTTCGGCGGAGCGACGGTTGACGTGGTCGTAGACGGTGTCGTCGACCAGGCGCAGCGTGGCCAGGCCCGCGGCGGTGGCCAGCGGGTTCCCCGACAGTGTGCCGGCCTGGTAGACGGGGCCGACGGGGGCGAGCTGCTGCATGACCTCCTCGCGGCCGGCGAGCGCAGCCAGCGGCATGCCGCCGCCGACGACCTTGCCGAAGGTGACGATGTCCGGCTCGTAGCCGCCCTCGAAGCCGAGCCAGCCGCCGGGGCCCACCCGGAAGCCGGTGAGCACCTCGTCGAGGATCAGTAACGCGCCGTGGCGGCGGGTGATCTCCCGGAGCGCGGCGTTGAAACCGTCGGCCGGTGCCACGACGCCCATGTTGCAGGGTGCGGCCTCGGTGATCACGGCCGCGATGCGCTCCCCCGCCTCCGCGAACACGCGGGTCACTGCGTCGAGGTCGTTGTAGTCGACGACGATGGTGTCGCCCGCGGCGGCAGCGGTCACGCCTGCGGAACCGGGCAGACCCTGCGTGGCGACGCCCGAGCCTGCGGCGGCCAGCAGCGCATCGGAGTGGCCGTGGTAGCAGCCGGCGAACTTCACGATCGTGTCGCGTCCGGTGACGCCGCGCGCCAGGCGGATGGCAGTCATGGTCGCCTCGGTGCCCGTGGACACGAAGCGGACCTGCTCGGCCACCGGCACGCGGGCGCGGATGGCCTCGGCGAGCTCGACCTCGGCCAAGGTGGGAGCGCCGAACGACAGGCCGCGGATGGCGGCCTCGCGAACCGCCTCCACCACCTCGGGGTGCGCGTGGCCCAGCAGTGCCGGGCCCCAGGAGCACACGAGGTCGACGTACTCGCGGCCGTCGACGTCGACCACATGCGGGCCACGCGCCTCACGGATGAACACGGGATCTCCCCCGACGGAGCCGAAGGCGCGCACCGGGGACGAGACACCTCCCGGGATGATCGCCTTCGCCCGGTCGAACAGGTTCACTTCAGCCACTTCGCCAACTCCTCTGCCCAGTACGTGAGCACGATGTCTGCACCGGCCCGCACGATCGCGGTCACCGATTCGGTCACTGCCGCGCGGCGGTCGATCCAGCCCTGGTGGGCCGCGGCCTCCACCATCGCGTACTCCCCCGACACCTGATAGGCCGCGACCGGCACGTCGGACGCCGCGGCCACGTCGCTCAGCACGTCCAGGTAGTACCCGGCGGGCTTGACCATCACCATGTCGGCGCCCTCGGCGAGGTCGAGCTCGGCCTCGCGCAGCCCCTCGCGTCGGTTCGCGGGGTCCTGTTGGTAGGTGCGCCGGTCACCGTCGAGCGTCGAGGCGACCGCCTCGCGGAACGGGCCGTAGAAGGCGGAGGCGTACTTCGCGGCGTAGGCAAGGATCGCGGTGTCCTGGAAGCCCTCGCCGTCCAGGCCCGCGCGAATGTGGACCACCTGGGCGTCCATCATCCCCGATGGGGACACGACGTGCGCGCCGGCCTGCGCCTGCGCGATGGCCATGGAGACGTAGGCCGCAAGCGTCGCGTCATTGTCGACGGTGCCGTCAGCCGCGAGGAACCCGCAGTGCCCGTGGGTGGTGAACTCGTCGAGGCAGGTGTCGGCCATGATGACGGTGTCGTCGCCGACGGCGTCGCGCACGACGCGCAGCCCGCGCTGCAGGATGCCGTCCTCGGCCCACCCGGCCGAACCCTGCAGATCCTTGGCGGCGTCGTCGGGGACGCCGAAGAGCATCAGCCCGCCGACGCCCGCGGCCACGGCGGACTCGGCTGCCCTGGCCACCTCGGCGAGCCCGTGGCGGCGCACGCCGGGCATGGAGGTGATCTCGCCGGGCACGTCGGAGACGAACATGGGCAGCACCAGTTGGGACGGGCGCACCTCGACCTCGCGGACCAGGCGGCGCATGGCCGGGGTGGTGCGCAGGCGGCGGGGGCGGAACTGGATCATGGCTATCCCCTCGGGAGGTTGGCGATGGCGTGGATGAGACCGGCGGCGTCCTGCGTCTCCGCCTCGGCGGCGACCTCGACCCCCAGCCCACGGAGGGCAGCCGCAGACGGCGGCCCGAAGGCGACGACGTGGACGCCCTGGGGCCAGCCGAGCAGGGAGTCGATGGCTCGGGCCATGGATCCCGACAGGATGGCAACCGCGTCGAACAGGCACAGGTCGTACTCGTTGCGGAGCTTGCCCGGCAGGTCGTCGACCGGCTCCATGGTGTAGACGGGGTACTGGTCGACGGAGTAGCCCTTGGCACGCAGCCCGTCGGCCAGCACCGGTGAGGACAGCGCGGAGCCGGGGATGACGACACGGCCCTGGCCCGCGGGCCACGCCTCGACGAGCGTGGCTGCGCTGGCGGCGCCCTCCGGCACGAGGTCGATCTCGATGCCCCGATCACGGGCGGCCGTTGCGGTGGCGGTGCCGACGGCGGCGACCTTGGCGTCGGAGGGGATCTCCATGCCAAGTTCTGCCAGCACGTCGACGGTGGCTGGCGAGGTGAGCGCCACCCAGTCGGCGTCGCGGAGGCTGCCGCCGGGGCGCAACGTCACGCGACGCTGGACGGGTTCGGCGACCACCTCGGCGCCCGCGGCACGCAGCGCGCCGACGAGGGCGCCGGCGTCTGCCCGCGGGAAGAAGATCCGCAGCCCCGCAAGCACGTTGTCGCCTCCCCACAGGGAGGAGTCGTCGTGCAGGTCCGCCAAGCGGGAGGGACGGGTCTCCCCGAGATCTGCGACCTTCGCCGCACCGAGTCGGGCCAGCTCCTCGGCTGCGATCTGGCCCGCCCTGTCGGTGAGGGTGACGCGAGTGACGGTAGACGACCCGCCGTCGAGAGCGAAGACGCCGGCCTCCAACTCCTCGTCGTGGCCAAACGCAGCGATGGGGGCCGCGCAGCCGCCGCCGAGGCCGGCGAGCACTGCACGTTCCGCCTCCACGGCCAAGCGGGTGGGCGCGTGGTCGAGGGCGGCGAGTTCGGCGGCGACCTCGTCATCGTTGCTTCGGCACTCCAGCGCCAAGGCGCCCTGGCCGGGGGCGGGCAGGATGTCCAGGTGGTCGGTGATGTGCTCGGCCATGCCGAGGCGCTGCAGGCCGGCGGCGGCCAGGACCACGGCGTCGAGATCGTCGGTTCCGACACGAGCCAGGCGGGTGCCGACATTGCCGCGCACGTCGACATAGAGCAGATCGGGACGTTGGGCCCGCAACTGCGCGACGCGGCGGGGCGAGCCCGTGCCGACGCTGGAACCGGGCTCCAGTTCGGCGAAGGTGAGGCCGTCGCGGGCGCACAGGGCGTCGCGAGCATCGGCGCGTTCGGGCACAGCCGCAATCATCAGGCCGGGCACGGGTGCGGTGGGCAGGTCCTTGAGCGAGTGGACGGCGAAGTCGCACTGCCCGTCGAGCAGCGCCACGCGCAGTTCGGCGGCGAACACCCCGATGCCACCCACGCGGGCCAGGGAGCCGCGCTCCACGTCCCCCGACGTGCGGATGCGGACCAGCTCCACCTCGTGACCTCGAACGCGCAGGGCGTCGGCCACCTGCTCCGACTGCGCGACGGCCAACGCGGAACCCCTGGTGCCGAGCCGCAGCCTCATCGCAGCACGCGCCCGGTGCCGGACACGACCGCGGCGATGCCGTTGCCGTCCAGCCAGGCGCCGACGAGGTCGACCCCGGCCTCCAGTGCCGTCTCGACGATGAAGTCGCGGTTCGACGCGTCGATGCGGGTGGGCATGGACTCCCAGCCGATCGAGGCGAAGCCCGTGACGTCCCGCTCCTGGATCTCCACACCGACGAAGCGCGAGGCGTCGCGCAGCGCATCGGCGCGGGTGGGCAGGACGTGCTCCGGATAGCTGAGGCGCAACACGTGCTCCCGGCCGGCCGCCCACGGCCACTTCGCGGAGTAGTGCGTCAGGGCCCGGGCGTGGAGCGTGTCGTCCCGCTCCGCCAGCAGGACCCCGGAGCCGACGGGGTTGTCCGCCAGTTCGGGGGTGCTGACGGCGAGCATCGCGGAGCGTGCGGTGCGTACCGGTGGGGCTGGTACGTCGAGGCCGAGGTGGCTGAGCAGCACGCTGGTGACCGCTGCGGGGGCGGCCAGTACGACGCGCTCGGCTTCGATGACCTCCCCGTCGTGCAGCGACACCTGGAAGCCTGGGCCGCCGCGCTTGAGCGAGGCGACCGACGCGGCGGTGCGTACGCTGCCGCCAGCGGCCTGGAACCGTTCGGCGAGGGCGTTGATGACCTGGAACATGCCACCGATGGGTTGCTCCACCGCGGCCGTGCCGGGGCCGCGGACGGCGGCGACTGCGGCGAGCAGCGATCCTTCGGAGGCCAGCGCCTCGAGCAGCGTGGGCGCGAAGGCGCTCAGGGGCATCCGGTCCGGCGGCATGGAATAGACGCCCTGAGTCACGGGCGTGACGAGCTTGTCGACGGCCGCCTCGCCGAGGCGTACGCGCACCAGATCGCCCACGGTCGTCGCGTCGGAGCCGACGGCGCGGTCGAGATCCGCCTCTGCTGCGACGGCCGCGAGTTCCTCGTCGGACAGGACGCCCAGCGCCGGGTCGTCGAGGGAGCCGGGGATGCCCAGCACGCCCTCGGCCATCGGGAACGTCCCGTGGCGCCACCAGATGTGCGGGGTGCCCTGCGGCCCGGCGACCTCGAGGCCAAGTTCGTCGCACAGCGGCCGGACGACCCCGCCGCGCACCGCGTAGGCCTCTGCGCCGGAATCCACCTCGACCGAACCGAGGCGCACGGGCGAGATCATCCCGCCCAGGTGCGGTGCGGCCTCACGCAGTTCGACGGCGTGGCCGGCCTCCTGCAGTCGCATCGCCGACAGCAGACCCGCAAGGCCACCCCCGACGACGGCTACCCGGCTCACAGCTCGTGGATGAGGGCCACCAGGTCGGTGAGCACCTCGGGGTCGGTGGTGGGGGGAACGCCGTGGCCGAGGTTGACCACGTGGGCAGGGGCCTCGCGGCCGCGACGCACGACGTCGCGGGCATGGGCCTCGAGCGCGTCCCAGCCGGCGGCCAGCAGGGCCGGGTCGATGTTGCCCTGGAGGGGGACGCCCGGCACCAGCCAGGCGGCCTCGTCGAGCGGTGTCCGGTAGTCGACGCCCAGTGCCTCGACGCCGATCTCGGCCATCTCGGAGAGCAGGTGACGGGTGCCGACCCCGAAGTGGATGCGCGGCACGCGCCCCTCCACCGCCTTGAGCACCTTGGCCGAATGCGGCTGCACGAGCTCGAGGTAGTCGTCGCGCTTGAGGGAGCCGGCCCAGGAGTCGAAGAGTTGCACCGCACGGGCGCCGGCGTCGACCTGCACGCCGAGGAACTGCGCGGAGAGCTCGGCCGCCCAGTCGAGCAGCCTGTGCCACGAGGCGGGATCCGCGTGCATCATGGCGCGGGCCTTGAGGTGGTCTCGCGAGCCGCGGCCCTCCACCAGGTAGGCGGCCAGCGTGAACGGTGCGCCGGCGAAGCCGATCAGCGGGGTCTGCTCCCCGAGCTCTGCCACCACGAGCCGTACGGCCTCGGTGATGGCGGAGGCGTCCTCGATGCGGTGCGCCACGACCCGCTCGACGTCCGCGGCGGTGCGGATGGGCTCCTCGATGACGGGGCCGATCCCGGGCACGATGTCCACGTCCACCCCGGCCAGCACCAGGGGGGTCATGATGTCGGAGAAGAAGATCGCCGCATCCACCTTGTGCCGGCGCACGGGCTGCAACGTGATCTCCGCGGCGAGATCCGGCTTCAGGCAGGCCTCCAGGATCGTGGTGCCCTCGCGCACCTCCTTGTACTCGGGGAGGGACCGGCCGGCCTGGCGCATGAACCAGACCGGTAGGGTTTCGGGGCGCGTTCCGCTCAGTGCGGTGAGGAGTGAACTCATGGTGGTCTCGATTCTGCCCTATCTCCCAAAGATGGTTGAATGGGGCCCACTGTGACAATGCGTGTCTTCTCCATCCAGCACAATCGGCAGGGCCTCTCCGAGGTGGAACGCATCTCCGCAGGGATCGACGGGGTGGTCGACCGGCTGCGGAACGTTCCCGAGGTGACCGGGGCCGTGGTGCTGAGCACCTGCAACCGGGTCGAGGTGCTCCTCGACACCA
>DURG01000280.1 GCA_012837465.1 Propionibacterium sp.
CTCCATCGACTCGCCGACCCAAGGCGACATCGACCTGGGTGACAACCTCACCGTCACCTTCACCGGCCGCTTCCACCAGGGCAACGCGACCCCGCAGTGCATCGAGGTAAGCCTGGCTGGCGAAGTGCAGGGATACGCCACGCTGCGTCCCGACGGCGACGGCGTGGCCTGGGAGTTCACCACCGGCATCCGCACCCCGGGCGAACGCACCTACGTCTTCGAGGCCGTGACCCGAGACGGCCGCCGGGCGATCGGCGGTTGGACGGGCACCTTCACCATCCCCGGTGAGGACGACGTCATCCTCCAGGACGACGTCCAGATCCTCGGGCGCTCCGACGACGACCCCGTCCAGCTCGAACTGACCGACGACGCCGTGCTGTTCGCCACCGACCCCGGTTTCCTGCCCGGCGAGGTGGTTGTCAGCGACGTCACCGAGGCGGCGCCTGCGGGCTTCCTGCGCCGGGTGCGCGCCGTCGACGAGACCGACGCCGGCTTCCTCGTCCACACCGGCCCGGCGACCCTCGAGGACGTGTTCCTCCAGGTCAAGCGGCAGGCGTGGCAGCCGATCCTCAACGAGCCGCGCAGCGTCGAGCTCCCGGCCAACGAGCCGGGCGACATCGAGATCACCGGCCACGAGGTGGCGTCCGCGGACGAGGCCTTCGTGGAGTTGGCGCACGACGGCGAGATGGAGGCCGTGCTGGACGACGAGCTCATCGACGAGCCGCCCACGGATTGGGACGGCCGAGCAGGAGATGAGGACGGCACCAACGCCACCGACGGCGCGGGCACCCAGGGCGCAACCGCGAGCGGGTTCACCTCGGACGGCATGTTCGTCCCGATGGCGCGCCCGGTGCCGGATCCGCCCAGCCCCGAGGACGACCAGGGCGGCCAGCCGCCCAAGGGCAAGGAACCGCCCCGCGGCGAGAGCGAACTCGTCGACCTGTTCGAGTTCAAGCTGCAGGACAAGGGCGAGAAGGGCGGGGTCGCCTACGACGTCAAGCTCATGGGCTACACCTCGGTGGCCATGGAGTTCGTCTTCGTGCTCGAGATCGAGACCCGCTGGTTCGGTTTCCTCCCCTACCCGGCGGTCAAGCAGTTCGAGAGCTCGTTGCTGACCAAGGCGCAGGTCAAGCTCGAAGGTGACCTCGACGTCACCGGACAGTGGGACGAGGAGTTCAAGAGCTCCGTACCGCTGGTGAAGTTCCCCAGCATCACGGTCCCCATCGGGCCCATCCCGCTGGTCGTTTCGTTCGACGTCGATCTCACGATTCGGGCCGACCTGAAGATCTCCGCCAAGTTCCACCTGGGCTTCACCCAGGTCTCCGAGGCGTGGTTCAAGATCGGCGCACAGTACCGCAACGACAAGTGGGCCAGCATCAACGAGGGCGCCACGAAGTTCAATGACCCGGTGATGGACGCCGAGGCGATCTTCGTCGGGCAGGTGCGGGCCTCCGCCGGGCCGGAGCTGTCCGCGGGCATCATGCTGTACGACTCCTTCGGGCCCCGCGTGGGCTTCGGCCTCAAGGCCGGAGTGGAGATGGATGCGAAGTTCCAGGACGACAACATCGTCGCGCAGGTGAAGCTGTACTTCTCCGGCAACGTGTTCGTGCGCGCCACCCTCAAGGTGCCGATCATCGGGGTCACGTTGAGCGACGTGGAGTTGCTGCGGGCGGACATCTTCCGGTGGAACATCCTGGACTGGACCTACGATTACCACGAGCTCACCGGAGCGCCGAGGCCTGACCCGGATCCCGATCCGGGCGACCCCGATCCGGGCGACCCCGGCGATCCTGATCCCGGCGACCCCGGCGACCCGGGCTCCGAGCCGATGGACGCGCTGGAGTTCGCCCGGGCCATCCAGGTCAGGGAGTTCATCTACCCCGGCGACGACGCGTGGTACGAGGATCGCGTGCCGGTCTCGGCGGAGTGGATCGACGGCCCGCCGACGCCTGGTTCGGCAGCGATCGTCGAGGGCGACTTCACCCTCCCTGACCACATCACCGGCCCCGACGGCGGGGTTCCCGCGAACCAGTTCGAGAAGGGCCGTTACCCCGTCCTGGCCACCGGCAATCCCAACTTCTGGGGTGACGTCGAGCCCAGCGGCGGCAAGCCCGGGCCGGAGCACCGCGGCCAGGGCGTCCACGACTCGACCACGCTGAAGATCACCTTCCCCGAGATCGTGCGCGCCGAATGCGTCAGCATCGCGGTGCTGGCGGGCAACTCGGGCGAGGGGGGCCTCTTCTCCGCGGAATGGGGCGACACCTCGTGGCGGCACGACATCGACTACATCTTCAGCGGCGAACACGCCCTCAACGAGATGACGGTGAACCAGTGGGGCAGCCACTACAGCCCCGGCGTCACCATGATGTCCCTCGGCGAGCCCAACACCGAGGGCCGCACGGACTTCAGGTTCTCCACCGTCACCCGGTGGCAGATCTCCGGGTACCTGGGTGAGGGCAACTCGCTGTACCTGTCCACCGCCGTCATGGACCCTTGGAACGACGGCAGTGCGCTGGCCATCGAGTCGATCACGTTCAACGACCCCTACCTGTGTGAGCGTCAGCCCAGCGAGACCAGGCAGCTGTGGACCGTCCGGGGACAGGGAGGGTGATGCGCTGACAAGGGATGCCTTGCCCCCCGCGCCGGGTTAGCATGTGGCCCTCCCCTCCGAGGAGGCCGCGTGACCGGAGCGCTTGTGGGCCGGGATGAGGAACTGCGCCTCATCTCCGACGCCTTGGCGCGCGCCCGGCAGGGAAGCGCCGAGGTCGTCTGGCTCGAGGGCGACGCGGGGGCGGGCAAGTCGACACTGTTGCAGCGGGCCGTGGCC
>DURG01000004.1 GCA_012837465.1 Propionibacterium sp.
CGGGCGGGTGAGCTTTGCGTTGCGGGCCAGTTGGGCGAGCTCCGCCTCGTCGACCTCTCCGGGGGCCATGACCTTCTCCCACTTCGGCCACTCGGTGTTGCCGATCATGATGGCGATCGGTGACCCGAGGGTCTCCCCGTGGCGGAAGCCGGCCAGCAACGTGAGCTCGTCCGCCTCGAACTTCATTCGGGCCCCGCGGCCGACGCCCAACCGGCGGCGTCGCAGGTTCTCGCCGATCTCGTCGGCCCCAACGCGCACGTGGGCGGGGATGCCCTCCATGGTGGCGATGAGGGCTTGGCCGTGGGATTCACCGGCGGTGAGGTAGCGGAGCATGTGGGCCATTGTGTCAGAGACTGGCGCGGCGCTTCAGTTCTGCGGCGGCGGCGGAACGGCACTCCTCGAAGCCCGCCCGGTGGCCGGTGAAGAGGAAGAACTGGTCCACAGCCTGGCCAGCCAGGAGGTCCAGGCCGTTGAGCGACGCGCGCCCCACCTCCTGCGCGGCAGCGCCCAGCGGCGTGGGCCAAGGGTCGTAGACGGCGTCGAAGACGACCCGGGCATCAGCTGCGAGCGCAGGGGCGTGGGGCGACGTGGCCGCCGCCGGGATGGTGCTCGCGACCAGGTCCACCGGGCCAGGGCTCTCCCCCAGCATCTTCACCTCGGCATGGAGGCCGAGCATCCTGGCCAGGTCGAGGATCGCACCCGCGCGTTCCGGGCGGCGGGCGAGCACGACGACCTCTCGGGCCTCCAACCCGGCGAGTGCGAGCACGAGCGAGCGTGCCGTCGCGCCGTTGCCGAGGATGGCAGCGCTGCGTGGACGCTCCATGCCGTGCGCCCGCCAGGCCCGCACGAAGCCGGGGACGTCGGTGTTGTAGACGCGGGGCTCGTCGCCGAAGACGATGGTGTTGCCGCCGCCCACGAGCTTCGTGGGCTCGTCCGCCTCGCCGAAGCCGACGATGGCCTCCTTATGGGGGGCCGTCACGCTCAGGCCCGCCCAGGCCGGGTCGTCGAGGCGGGCGCGGACGAACCCGTCCAACTCATCCGGGGTCACGGTGACGGCCTCGTACTCCCACGCCAGGTCGTTGGCGGCGTAGCCCGCCCGGTGGATGGCGGGCGAGAGGGAATGCGCTGCCGGGTCGCCGATGACGGCGGCCCTGTGCCGGCCGTTCATCAGCTGCAGCGGCCGGTGTTGGCCTGGCACCATGCCTGGAACTCTGCCACGTTGGCGTTGTGCTCCTCGATGGTGGCGGCGAACTTCGTCTCGCCGGTGTCCAGGTCCACTGTCACGAAGAACAGCGCGTCGGTCTGGGCTGGGTGCAGGGCCGCGTTGAGGGCGGTCTCACCGGGGTTGCTGATGGGGCCGGGCGGGTAGCCGGTGTGCACGTAGGTGTTGTAAGGCGACGGGTTGGCGCGCTGCTCCGCGGTGGTGGTCACGGTGGACCAGTCCTGCACGGCGTAGTGCACCGTTGAGTCCATCTGCAGCGGCATGCCCGCATTGATGCGGTTGTAGATGACCTGGGCCACCATGGGCTGGTCATCCGGGTTGCTGACCTCGGAGGCGATGATCGACGCCGTGGTCACGATGTTGCGTGGATGCACGCCGAGCGCGGCGGCGCCCTCCTCCAGCTGAAGCTTCTCGGCGATGCGGATGAACTGCCCGATCTGGGTGCCGATCAGGTGTGAGGCGACGGCGGGCTCGCCCACCTGGTAGGTGGAGGGGAACAGGAAGCCCTCCAACTCGCCGTTGGCATAGCCCGGCAGTGCCGGGTAGTCGATCTCCCCGGCCTCGGCCATGTCCGCAGAGCTGAGCCCGATCTTCGCATTGGATTCGCGGTCCAGGATCGCCCACTGCCGCAGCGTGGCCAGGCCCTCGGGGAAGGTCACCATCAGGCGCACGGCGTTTTCCGGGTCGAGCAACATCTCGACGGCCTTGGCGGCGGGGATCTGCTTGGTGAGCTTGAAGCGGCCGGCCTGGACCTCACTCCACTTCCCGCTCTCGGTGGCGGCCTTGCGGAACTCGCGCGCGGACTTGACCACGTCTTCTTCCATCAGGAGCACGCCGACCTCGGTGGCGCTGGCGCCGCGCGGGATCACGATCTCGACCTCTTCGCCGGTGCCCTCCCCCACGTAGTCGTCTGCGGTGCGCCAGGCGGTATAGGCGTCGTTGGCCTTGGAATAGACGAAGTAGGCGCCACCGACCAGCACCGCCAGCGACAGCACCACCGCGAAGATGCTGCGCGCATGGTAGCCGATGCGTCGCCAGTTGAGGCGCCCGTCGTTGTCGGTGAACTGTGCGCTCACTCTTCCTCCTGAATGACTGCTTCTCCGGCCACTTCGCCCGTGCGCTGCTCGTGGTCGAGCGCACGCTGCAGGATCTCCACGGCGGCTGCCTGGTCGATGACCCGGCGATGCTGCCTGGTGGAGCGGCCTGCGTCGACCAGACTACGGGATGCCGACGCCGTGCTCATCCTCTCGTCGACGAGCCGCACCGGTGTTGCGGGGATCGCTCGCGCGAGGTGCGCGGCCTTGTCCAGTACGAACTGGGCCGCGAAGCTCCGCTCACCGGACAGGGTCAGCGGCAGCCCGATGTAGACCACCCCTGGCTCGTACTCCTCGACGATTGCCTGCAGGCGCCGGAGCTCGTCGGTGCCGGCCGGCACGGTCTCGACGGGGTAGGCGAAGGAGACCCCGGCGTTGCACGCCGCGACCCCGATCCTCGCCTTGCCCCAGTCGATGCCGAGGCGCGCGCCCTCAGGCACGCTCCTCCAGCGCCGAGCGCACGGCCGCGATGGCCTGCGGCGCCGCGGACGCATCCGTGCCGCCGCCCTGGGCCATGTCGTCCTTGCCGCCGCCCTTGCCACCGAGCGCCGCGCAGGCGCCCGAGATGAGGCGGCCGGCGCCGATGCCGAGGCCACGGGCGGCCTCGTTGGTTGCCACGATCGCCGTCGGCTTCTCCGCGCCGCCCACGAGCGCGACGACGGCGGGATCGGTGCCGAGCCGCTCGCGCAGATCGAGTGCCAGGGTGCGGAGCTCCCCACCGCCCACCCCGGGCGTCTCAACGCCCAGGAAGCGCACTCCGTTCACGACGACGGCACGCTCGACGAGCGACGCGGCGCCGGCCAGCAGCTTCTCGGACTGGAGCTTGGCGATGGTCTTCTCGGCGTCCTTGAGCTGCGCCACGAGCTTCTCGATGCGGCCCACGAGGTTGTCGGGCTGCACGCGCAGCGTGTCGGTGAGCTGGTTGACCAGGGCGCGTTCCGCTGCAAACTTCGCGAAGGCGTCCGCGCTGACGAGCGCCTCCACGCGCCGCACGCCCGAACCGATCGAAGACTCGCTGAGGAGGTTCAGCACGCCGATCTCGGCGGTGCTGGCCACGTGCGTGCCGCCACACAGTTCTCGCGACCACGGGCCGGCGAGTTCCACCATGCGCACGATCGGCGGGTACTTCTCGCCGAACATCGCCATGGCGCCGAGCGCCTTGGCCTCCTCCAACTTCATCTGCTGGGCCGTGACGGCGTGGTTGGCGATGATCGCCTCGTTGGCCTTGGCCTCCACCTCCGCCTTCAGCTGCTCGGAGAGGCCCTTCGGCGAGGAGAAGTCGAAGCGCATGTAGCCGGGCTTGTTGTACGAGCCGGCCTGCGTGGCGTTGGAGCCGACCAGTTCGCGCAGCGCAGCGTGCACGATGTGGGTGGCGGTGTGCGCTTGGCAGGCGCCGTGGCGGGCCGCGGCGTCGACGCGGGCCTCGGCCTGCGCGCCCACGGGGAGCTCGCCGAAGACCTCGACGCGGTGTACGACGAGGCCGGGCACGGGGCGCTGCACGTCGATGACGTCCAGCTGGAACCCGTCGCCGACGATGGTGCCGCGGTCGGCATCCTGGCCGCCGGCCTCGGCGTAGAACGGGGTCTCCTCCAACACGATCTCGACGGTGGTGCCGTCAACGGCGCGATCCGTGGCCGCGCCGTCGGCGATGATGCCGCGCACGGTGGTGGCGACGTCGAGGTCGGTGAAGCCGAGGAAGGGCACCTCGCCCTTGTCGCGGAGTTGGCGGTAGGCCTCCATGGAGGTGCCGCCGCCCTTCTTGGCCTTGGCGTCGGCCCGCGCGCGTTCCTTCTGCTCCTTCATGAGCTCGTCGAACTTGGCGCGGTCCACGGTGAGGCCCTGCTCCTCGGCCATCTCCATGGTCAGGTCGATCGGGAAGCCGTAGGTGTCGTGGAGCTGGAACGCCTTGTCGCCAGGCAGCGTCTTCGCCTCGGACTTCTTGACCTCGCCGACGGCGGTGTCGAACATCACGGTGCCCGACTGCAGGGTGCGACGGAAGGACTCCTCCTCCGCGTACGCGGACTGCGACACGCGCGCCCAGTTCTCCTCGATCTCGGGGAAGGAGGCGAGCATCGCCGCCTTGGAGACGGGCAGGAGTTCCTGCAGCACGGGGTCGCCCACGCCGAGCAGGCGCATGGCGCGCACCACGCGGCGCAGGAGGCGGCGCAGCACGTAGCCGCGGGCCTCGTTGCCGGGCGTGACGCCGTCGGTCATCAGCATGAGCCCGGAGCGGACGTGATCGGCCACCACGCGGAAGCGCACGTCGTCGAGTTCGTTGGCGCCGTAGGTCTTGCCGGAGAGCTCGGAGGCCTTCGCGATGACGGGGAACACCTCGTCGATCTCGTACATGTTGGCCTTGCCCTGCTTGAGGTAGGCCACCCGCTCCAGGCCGGAGCCGGTGTCGATGTTCTTCGATGGCAGCGGGCGCAGCACGTCGAAGTCGTCCTTGCGGCGCACCTGGGACAGCTCCTCCTGCTGGAACACGAGGTTCCAGATCTCGAGGAAGCGATCCTCGTCGGCCTCGGGGCCGCCATCCGGGCCGAACTCTGGCCCGCGGTCGATGTAGATCTCGGAGCACGGGCCGCCGGGGCCGGGCACGCCCATGTGCCAGTAGTTGTCCTTGAGCCCGCGTTCCTGGATCCGCTCGCGCGGGATGCCAGCCTTCTGCCAGAGATCGATGGTCTCCTGGTCGCCATGGAGCGCGGTCACCCACACCTTGTCCGGGTCGAAGCCCCAGCCGCCGTCGGCCTCGGAGCCGGTGACCAGGTCCCAGGCGTAGCTGATGGCACCTTCCTTGAAGTAGTCGCCGAAGGCAAAGTTGCCCAGCATCTGGAAGAACGTGCCGTGCCGGGTGGTCTTGCCCACCTCGTCGATGTCGAGCGTGCGCACGCACTTCTGCGAGCTGACCGCGCGCTTGTACGGCGCGGGTTCGTCGCCCAGGAAGTAGGGCTTGAACGGCACCATGCCGGCGTTGACGAACAGCAGGGTGGGGTCGTTGTAGAGCAACGACGCGCTGGGCACGACCTCGTGATCGTGGCGCGCGAAGAACTCGATGAACCGGCTCCGGATGTCGGAGGTCTTCATGTGGGGGTTCCTTGGAGGGGTGTCAGTTGGTGGATTCGGGCAAATCGAGTTCGCGACGCAGTTCGGCCTCGCGTTCGGCCATGGCGTGGCGGAAGGTGGCCATGAAGTCGCCGAAGCTGGCGGCGGTCTCGTGACCCTTGTTCTCGACCTGCTCGGCGATGCCGCGCGGCGTGAGGCGGTGCATCAGTTCCCTGCCCCGGAGCATGATGAACACGGTGAGGCCCACTCCGACGAGGAGCCAGAAGAAGCGGCTCACTTCTTGCGCCCCTTGAAGGCCTTGCGCACGCCGTAGGTGAAGGCCGCGGTCTTGACCAGCGGCCCACCCAGGGTGGCGGCGAACAGCGTGGACAGCTGTGCTGCGTTCTCACTGACGACGGTGGCGTGACCGGACACCGTGGAGGCGTCATCGGTCACGACGCCCAGCTTGGCCAACTCGGTGTTGGTGGCCGCGACGGTGCCCTTGAGTTCCTGAAGTACGGGCACGGAGTTGGTGCCGAGGTCGCGGACGGCGAGGCGTACCTCGTCGAGGGTGCGGCCGGCCTTGAGCAGCGGTACGGCGGCGAGTGCCACGAATACGCACGCTGCGATCGCGGCGATGAGGCCAGCGATTTCTCCTACAGTCATGAGCGTCATGGGCGTAACTGTAGCCGACGCTCACCCCTCGTTGAGAAGGGCACGCAGCGCGGCCACCCGCTCCGCGATGGCTGCTTCCTGCCCGTGGTCGGTGGGCCTGTAGTACTCGGTGCCCTCAAGGTCCTCGGGTAGGTACACCTGCGCCGCGACCCCGTGGGGGTGATCGTGGGCGTACTTGTAGCCCTTGCCGTGGCCCAGCTGCTCCGCGCCGGCGTAGTGCGCGTCGCGCAGGTGGGGCGGCACGAGGCCCCCCTTGCCGGCCCGGATGTCGGCGATGGCCTCGTTGATGGCCAGGTAGGCGGCGTTCGACTTCGGCGCCGTGGCGGCGGCGACGGTGGCGTGGGCCAGCGTGATGCGCGCCTCCGGCATCCCGAGGAGTTGCACCGCCTGCGCGGCGGCCACGCAGGTCTGCAGCACGCCGCTGGCGGCCATGCCGATGTCCTCGGAGGCCGAGATCATCAGGCGTCGCGCGATGAACCGGGGGTCCTCCCCCGCCTCCAGCATGCGGGCGAGGTAGTGCAGCGACGCGTCGACGTCCGAGCCCCGGATCGACTTGATGAAGGCCGAGATGACGTCGTAGTGCTGGTCCCCGTCCTTGTCGTAGCGCACCGCAGCCCGGTCGGCGGAGGATTCGACCGACGCGACGTCGATGAGCGCCTCGCCCTTGGCTTCCGCTGCCGCGGACGACTCTTCCAGGTAGGTCAGCGCGCGCCGGGCGTCTCCCCCCGCGAGCCGCAGGATCAGCTCCCGCGCGTCGTCGGCCAGTTCGAACAGCGCGCCGTCGCCCGTACGGAGGCCTCGCTCGTCCGTCAGCGCCCGGTCGAGCAACGCGGACAGGTCGTCATTGGTGAGCGGCTTGAGGCGCAGGAGCAACGAGCGTGACAGCAGCGGGGAGATAACCGAGAAGCTGGGGTTCTCGGTGGTGGCCGCGATGAGGGTGACGAGGCGGTTCTCGACGGCGGGCAGCAGCACGTCCTGCTGCGCCTTGGAGAAGCGGTGCACCTCGTCGACGAACAGGACGGTGGCGTTGCCGCGCGCCAGTTCGCGCTTGGCCTCGGTGAGTTCGGCGCGGACCTCCTTGACGCCCGCGGTGACGGCGGACAACTCGACGAAGCGGCGCTTGGTGGCCTGCGACACCACCGAGGCGATGGTGGTCTTGCCGACCCCCGGTGGGCCCCAGAGGAACACCGACATGGGTTGGCCATCCGCGAGGCGCCGCAGTGGCGAGCCCGGCGCGAGGAGGTGCTGCTGGCCCACGATCTCGTCGAGCGTCCGCGGGCGCAGCCGGACGGCCAACGGCGCCTGCGGATTGAGGGCATCCGACAGGGACCCGCCGCGCTGCGGGGGTTCAGGATCGAGGTTGCCGAAAAGGTCGTAGCTCACGACGTGGCTTCGGCGTCCTTCGGCTCAGGCTTGTAATCCACGCCGGCCTCCTTGCGCTGCTTCGGGTCGATCTCGGCCGGGGCCTCGGTCAACGGGTCGAAGCCGCCGCCGCTCTTCGGGAAGGCGATGACGTCGCGGATGGTGTCGAAGCCACCGAGCAGCATCACGAGGCGGTCGAGGCCGAACGCGATGCCGCCGTGGGGCGGGGCACCGAAGCTGAAGGCGTCCAGCAGGAAGCCGAACTTCTCCCGGGCCTCCTCGTCGGAGATGCCCATGACCTTGAACACGCGCTCCTGCACGTCGCGGCGGTGGATACGGATCGAGCCACCGCCCACCTCGTTGCCGTTACAGACGAAGTCGTAGCCGTAGCTGAGGGCCGAGGCCGGATCCGTGTCGAAGGTGTCGAGGCACTCTGGCGTGGGTGAGGTGAACGCGTGGTGCACCGCCGTCCACTTGCCGCCGCCCATGGCGACGTCACCGGCTGCCTCGGCGTCCTCGGTGGACTTGAACATCGGGGCGTCGACGACCCACACGAAGCTCCATTCGTCCTCGTTGATGAGGCCGGTCCGACGGCCGATCTCGAGGCGGGCGGCGCCCAGGAGTTCCTGGGACTGCTCGCGCTTGCCGGCGGCGAAGAAGATCGCGTCGCCCGGCTTGGCGTCCATGGCGGCGGCGATGCCGTCGCGCTCGACGTCCGACAGGTTCTTCGCGACCGGGCCGCCCAGCGTCCCGTCCTCGCCGATGGTGATGTAGGCCAGGCCGCGGGCGCCGCGCTGCTTGGCCCACTCCTGCCAGGCGTCGAACTGGCGGCGGGGCTGGGAGGCGCCACCAGGCATGACGACGCCGCCGACGTACTCGTTCTGGAACACCCGGAACGGGGTGTCCTTGAAGTAGTCGGTGAGCTCGCGGATCTTGAGGTCGAAGCGCAGGTCGGGCTTGTCGGAGCCGTAGTTGTCCATCGCGTCGTGCCAGGTGATGCGCGGTAACGGCGTGGGCATCTCGACGCCGATGAGGCGCCAGCAGGCGGCCATGACCTCTTCGGAGAGCGCGATCACGTCGTCCTGGTCCACGAAGCTCATCTCGATGTCGAGCTGGGTGAACTCTGGCTGCCGGTCGGCACGGAAGTCCTCATCGCGGTAGCAGCGCGCGATCTGGTAGTAGCGCTCCAGGCCACCCACCATGAGCAGCTGCTTGAACAGCTGCGGGCTCTGCGGCAGGGCGTACCACTTGCCGGGGTGCAGGCGGGCCGGGACGATGAAGTCACGGGCGCCCTCCGGGGTCGATCGGGTGAGCGTGGGCGTCTCGACGTCGTGGAAGCCGTTGCGCGCCAGGACCTCGCGGATGGTGTGGGTCACGTTGGAGCGCAGCACCATCGCCTGGTGCTGCCGGGGCCGGCGCAGGTCCAGGTAGCGGTACTTGAGGCGCACGTCCTCCCCCACTGTGGTGCGCTCGTCGATCTGGAACGGCAGTGGCGCAGCCGGGTTCAGCACCTCGAGTTCGCGGATGGCGACCTCCACCTCACCGGTGGGGATGTTCGGGTTGATGTTCTCGTCGTCGCGCTTGTCGACGACGCCGGTGACCTTGATGCAGAACTCGTTGCGCAGGTCGTGGATGCCGGCGGATTCCAGGTACTCGTCGCGAACGACGATCTGGCAGATGCCCGAAGCGTCACGCAGGTCGATGAAGGCCACGCCGCCGTGGTCGCGGCGCTTGGCCACCCACCCGGCGAGGACGACTTCCTGTCCGACGTGCTCGGCCCGCAGCATGCCGGCCTCAAAGGTGCGAATCACAGTCATTTCCCTATCTACGGCTGCATAGACGGTGCAGTTCGTCCGGCCATGCTATCGGGGTAGCCTTGCCACTCGTGAATCGCCATCAGCGCCGTCAGCCCCTCTCCGTGTTCGCACGCCGTGCCTCCCGGACCATCACCACGACCCTCGCCGTCGTGGCCGCGGTGTGCGTCGGGTTGCTGATCATCGTGCTCGAGGCCCCGTCGGCGCTGTTCGACATCCCCTGGGTGGGCGCCATCCTGGTGGGCCTCACGGTGCTGGCGTTGGCGATCCTGATCCTCGTGGGCATCCCGTGGCTGATCATCCGTGGGGTCAGCAAGGTGCGCGCCGATGCACTGGCCCGCCGGATCCGTCCCGGGTTGCAGCGCTGGGCGGCCGAGCGCGGGTGGCGCTACGAGCGGAAGGTCATCCGTGGGAAGAGCCCCGCCGACGCGTGGCGGCCGGTCGAGAACATGATCGTCCACCTCCGCGAGCACGCGAAGGCGCTGAAGATCGCCGGCGTCTCCGATGAGAAGAAGACCCACAAGATCACCGACATCGTCTACGGCAAGGCCGGTCCCCACACCGCGTTCGCCGGGATGGTGCACGGGCTCAACAGCCCTGAGTTCCAGCGTCGTTTCCTTGCGGTCGAGGCCGAGTTGCACCTGCCACCGCTGTCAGTGACCGACCGGTCGCTCGACGAGGTGTGGATCACGCAGCGGCAGAAGTTCGAGTCTGTTGACTTCAACCAGCGCTGGCGCGTCACTGCCGAGGATCCGCGCTACGCGTCCGACGTGGTGCACCAGCGGCTACTTGCCCTGTTCGTCGACGCCCCGTTGAGCGCCGAACGCGTCGACCTCGCCGGTGGCTGGGTGGTCTCCTGGCTGCCCCCGGGCGCCGCGGAGCAGGATCTCGACGCACACCTGGCGTTGCTGGAGCGCTTCGTGGGTTCGGTGCCCAACTTCGTGCGCAGCGACTACCGCTGACCCGGTAGGAGACGCTGGTTGAGCCCGCGAGTGCTACGAGCGGTGTCGAAACCCTCTAGGTGCTGGGCTGTTCCACAGGCGCTACCGCTCCGGGTTGGAGTTTCTGGTCACCTCGGCCGGCACCATCAGGCTCAACACCCTCCCCCCACGACCGGCGGCCATGGAGACACCGCCCGTGCGTCCGTACGCGGATCCGGCGTGGGACCTGTACCCGGACCGTTCCACCTGCCTCGACCCTGAATTGTTGGCCCTGGTCTCCTGACCCTGCCTGCTTGCCCAGCCCCTGCCGATACTCGCGGTCGGGGCCTACTGGCATGCCCCGGTGGTTGACGTGTCGGATCGGCTGCGGGGGC
>DURG01000281.1 GCA_012837465.1 Propionibacterium sp.
ACGAGGCTCTCGGGCTCCCCCGCGGCCCCCACCACCGCAGCCACATCGTCGAGCATCTTCCCCAGGAGGGGCTCCCCCGTCGAGCCTCCATAGCCGCGGTACTCAGCCAGGAACAGGCCCCATCCGAGTTGGTGGAAGGCCGACTCCAACAGGCCCTGCCAGGCGCCGGCGGTCTCGCCGTTGCCGTGGAAGAAGACGACGGTGGGCTGGGTCCCTCGATACTCGCCCGCTCGTTCCTCGCGGGCGAACTCGGGACCCGGTGCGGGGTGGTGGGCGCACGCCAGCGTGGCGCCGTCGACCTCGACATCCACGCGATGCGACGGCGGTTCGCCGCCCGGGAAGAAGTAGCGGGCGGCCAGCAGCGGGTGGTTGAGCACGTCAGCCATGGCTGCAGTCTAGGGACCCCGCCAGCCCTTAGGCTGGGCGCGTGACTCCTGAGATCCTCGCCGCCATCGCAGCGGTGACCCTGGCCCTGATCGGCCTCATGGGCATCGTCTTCCCCGTGCTGCCCGGCAGCCTCTCCATCGGGGCGGGTGCGCTGGTGTGGGCGATCTGGGGCGCGTCGAGCTGGGGTTGGGTCGCCTTCGGGATCGCGGCCTTCCTGCTGCTCGTCGGTGGAGTGAGCGGGTGGCTGCTGACGGGTCGTTCTCTGCAGGAACGCAAGATCCCCAAGTGGCCCATCGCGGTGGGGATCGCCGTCGGTGTGATTGGCATGTTCGTGCTGCCAGGCTTCGGGCTGCCGTTGGGTTTCGCGCTCGGGTTGCTGCTCGCCGAGACGGTGCGCGTCAAGGACGTGCGCAAGGCCGCCGCCACCAGTTGGCACACGATCAAGGCCCTCGGGGTGGGGATCCTCGTGGAGCTCTCGTGCGCCATGGTGGCGACGATCGTATTGGCGATCAGCGTCGCCACCGCTTGGTGACAGCGCCCTCGGATCCGTCGATCAGGTGGAACGGGAAGGGGAGCCCCGAAGGTCAGGCCGGACGGCACACCGGCTGAATGCACGCTCGATGGGGGTTCTCAGCCTGGCTTGCCGCTGAGGGCCCCCACCGAGCGCATCTTTACCCGGTGAGGGCGGCCGCCCCCGCTGTCGACAGGGGCTCGGACGATTGCCGGAGGGGCTCAACCAGCGCACGACATTGTCAGTGCCCCTGAGGTGGGGCGATCTCAGACCAGCAGCCTACTTGCGCTTGTTGCGGCGCCAGATCGAGGCCGTGAGCACCGTCGCGAAGCTGCACCACAGTGCGTAGGGCGTCAACTCGAGGCCCTTGCCCTTGTCCACGTCCCCCGACCGGCGGGCCAGATCGATCGAGCTGGCCGCAAGAGCTGCGGCGACTCCCGTCGCGGGGCCCAGCTTCTGCGCCTTGAAGAACGTCCAGCTCCACGCCTGGTTGAGTACCAGATTCGTGCCGAGGGCGGCGCGGAAGCGGTCCGCCTCGTCGCCCTTGCCACGGTTCTCCAGCGCCTCGATGCTGCGGGCCGACGTCGCGGCGATGCCGGCGTACAGGCCCGTCCACACGATGGGGAACAGCCAGCCGGGCGGCTGCCACTTCGGCTTGTCGAGCGCCTTGTACCAGAGCGTGTCGGTGTCGGTGGCGATGGATCCCGACACTGCGGTGGCCGCCGTCATCGCGAGGCTCTGCCCCCACGCCTTCTTGGCTCGTTGCTTCTTCTTGCTCATCTCTTCTTCTCTCTTTCCGACGGATCACGAACCGTCTGTGGGGCGGGTCTTGGCGGTGCCGTCATAGAAGCGGTCGACGACGTGGCGCACGCGCTCGGCCAGCGCGTTGCGCTTGAGCTTCTGGGTGGGGGTGAGCAGCCAGTTGTTCGCGTTGAGGTCGGTGAACAACACGGCGAAGCGACGCACCTGCTGCGGCCGCGAGAACTGGGCGTTGGCGGCGGCGACGGCCTTGCCGACGGCCTGGACGAGACGGGAATCCTCGATCACCTCGACGGCGCCCTCCAGCGGCAGCCGAGCCCACGGCTGGTCGCCGAGACCCTCACGCTCCACCCAGGCCTGAATGCTCTCCGGGTCCAGCACGATGAGGCCACCGAGGTACGGCTTGCCCTCGCCCACCATCACCGCATGGGCGATGAGGGGGTCGAGCTCCACCTGCGATTCCCACGTGTGCGGGGTGATGTTCTTGCCGCTGGAGGTCACGATGATGTCCTTGAGCCTGCCCTCGAGGGTGAGCCGGCCGTCGGCATCGAGAGAGCCGAGGTCTCCGGTGCGGAACCATCCGTCGACGAACACCTGGTCGTTGTCCTCGTGGCGCCAGTAGCCGGGCGAGACGCCGACGCCGCGCGCGAGCACCTCCCCGTCGCCGGAGATCCGCAGCTCGACTCCCGGGAGCGCGACGCCGACGGTTCCCGAACGGATTCGGCCGGGCAGGTTGCCGGTGAGCGGGGCGGTGGTCTCGGTCAGCCCGTAGCCCTCGATGACGGGAACGCCGAGGCCGCGGAAGAACAGCGACAACTCGGGGTCGAGCCCGGCTGCACCGGAGAGCAGGTAGGCCAGCCGGTTACCCATGAGGCCGCGGAGGCGGCGGTAGAACATCCGGTCGAAGAGCCGGTGCCGCAGGCGAAGCGATCGCGACGGGGCGCTGCCCGTGCCGGCGTCGAGTTCCTCGAGGTGGCGACCCCATTCGACGGCGGTGGCGTCGGCCGCGCGCCACACGCGGCCGAGGCGCTTCTGGTCCGCCTTGGCGCTGGCAGCGGCGCGGATCTTCTCCAGCACGCGCGGCACGACGACGAGGAAGGTGGGGCGCAGCTCGGAGAGGGCGCTGATGATCTCGCGCGGGTCGGCCACGTGCGCCACGCGCATGCCGCGGGCCAGGCAGATGAGCTGGAGGCCGCGCGCCAGAACGTGCGCCAGCGGCAGGAAGATGATGGTGTTGCCGTCCTCGCGGACCACCTCGGAATAGGCGTCGGCGACGCTGTGCACCTTGCCGACGAAGTTGCCGTGCGTGATGATCGCGCCCTTCGGGGCCGCGGTGGTGCCGGAGGTGTACACGATGGTGGCCACGGAGTCGGCGACGGCGAGCAGCCGGCGTTCCTCGACCTCACCGTCGGCAATCCCGGCGCCCAGCGCAGCGAGGGCCCGGAGGTCTGCGGGGGAGGAATCCATGGTCCAGACCCCGAGCGCATCGCGGCCGGCCAGGGCGCTGGTGAGCAGCTCGGCCTGGTGGGCGTTCCCCCCGATGCCGAGGCGGACGTCGGCGTCGGCGACCACGGCGTCGACCTGCGCCTGCGCCGACGTGTCGTAGATGGGCACGACGACGCCGCCCGCGTACCAGGTGGCGAGGTCTGCCACCGTCCACCCGTAGCGCGTCTCGGCCATGATCGCCACCCGCTCCCCCGGCTGGAGGCCAGCGGCGATGAGGCCCTTGGCGACGGCGCGGACCTCCGCGTCGAACCCGGCCGTGGTGATCTGGCGCCAGGAGCCGCCGGCGGTGCGGACCTCGAAGGCCGCGTGGCCCGGGGCCTCAGCGACGCGTCGGGCCAGGAGGTCGGTCGCGTTGCGGGGTGCGGTGGTCATGGGCGCTCCTGGGCGGCCAGGGAGTCGCGATGCTGGGCCATCAGGGCGAGGATGCGGCCGAAGAACTTCTCGACGACGGCCTGGTCCTGGGCGGGCAGTGAGGTGATCTCGTCGTTGGCGAGCCCCATCAGGGGGCCCATGAGGCGCATGATCTCGGCGAACACGGCGGGGGTGACGGAGACGGTGACGCGGCGGCGGTCGCGGTCCGTGCGGTCCCGTTGGACGTAGCCCGCGGCCTCGAGCCGGTTGAGGATGGCGGTGGTGGTGGCCGCCGAGGCGCCGATCCGGTGGGCGAGGGTGCTGACGTCGACGGGGCCGGACGTCGCGAGCGAGGTGAGGGCGCGGTAGTCGGTGACGTTGATGCCGAGGAGGCGCACCAACTCCCGCTCCACCTCGTTGGACAGGCCGATGAGGGCTTGGAGCGAGTGCGCCACGGAGTGGAACTGCTGCGGCGCGCCGTGCTGCGGTTGTGGTGTCACGCCTCCAAAGTACCCCTAGATGGATTGATTATCAAATCATTTTGATTATCTTGTGGGCGGCGGATGCGGGCGAACGAGGGCGCTGCGGCTGCGTAGGTCGCGGCCAGGTGGAAGACGGCCACGGCGGCCGCGACGGCGGCGTAGCGCCACCAGGCAGCGTCGACTCCCCCGCCGGACCACGCCAGGAACAGTGGGATCATCGTCAGCAGCGGCGCGAACGAGTCGGGCACGATCGCCGTCGACAGCACGCCCAGTGCGAACAGCGCCAGCCAGGCCGGCGCGATCACGGCAGCCACCCACGGCAGGCACAGTGCCGCGATCACCACGCCCGCCAGCAGGATGATGCCGCGCAGCACCCACTGCTGCCAGGTCGTGATCCGCAGCGCGTAGATCCAGCCGGAGACGAGTTCTACGAGGTCGATCATCGGCCCATCACCCGCCTCGGCGCCGATCGCGCGGCCTCCATCTCGAGCAACACGCTCGCCAGCGAGCCGGTCCCCCGCCACGGGGTCACGGGGATCCCGAGCGTACGCAGCCGCGCCAGCACGTCGTCGCGCTCCAACCGGCGGATCATCCACGCCTCGCCGAGGAAGGAGTCGCGGCCGAAGGAGGCGATGTCGGCGAACTCGCCCACACCCTCGGGCAGCGTGTCGACCCCCACCACCTCGGCACCCAGCCGCCGCAGCCGGACGAGTTCGTCGGCGGCCTCGCGGTCCAGCAGCGGTGAGCAGAAGAACACCAGCGTGCCCGGCGTCAGGCGCGGCACGCGTCGCAGCGTCTGCCACTCGGCCACGTCCCGGTTGGCGCGCGACAACACGTTGAGCACCACGCGCGCCTGACGTGGTCCGCTGCCGGCACGAACCCGGCCGATGCGTCGGCCGAGGTCGTGGAGCGCCACCCTGTCGCCGAAGCCCACGTAGTGGCGCGAGATCGCGGCGATGGCGCGCACCGTCGCGTCGAGGCTGGTGGTGGCGTCGGGGTTGGCCGGGACGATGTCGAGGAGGGTGTCGGCGACGATGAGGACGTCCGTGTCGCGCTCGGTGAGCGTCGAGTTCACGTGCAGGGGGCCCAGGCGCGACGTCACCCGCCAGTTGATCCGCCGCAGCCGGTCACCGGGGCGGAACTCGCGGACGTCGGCGAGGTCTGAACCGTCGCCGCGGTGCCGCGACCGATGGGCGCCGACGATGCCGATGGGGCGCGCCACCCCACTGCCGCCCTCCAGGGTCGACGACGCGGGCCGCACCGTGATCGTCACCGGATCGGTCTCGGCGGAGGCCTGCCACGAGCCCGACAGGTCGCGGACGGAGACGGTGGCGGGGCCGACGGTGTAGCGCCCCCAGCGCTCCGGCTCCACGTTGACGTTGGTGCCGGCGCCGTCGGAGAGGACGGTGCCGGTGTCGGGGTCGAACGCGAGGCCGGCGCGCAGGGGCCATTGGACGGTGACCAGCGCCCGTCGCCAGGGCCTGGTGGTGTGGACGGCGAGGGGAAAGGAGTCGCCTTCGGGGATGACGACGGCGCGCGGGCTCGCCTCGGCATGCATCCGGTCCGCTCCCGGGCGGTTCAGCAGGGCCCACGCCACGTGTGCCACGAACGGCACCATCAGCGCCACCGCATCCGGCCGCTGCCAGGCGGCCGCGAAGATGCCCAGCCCCACCGTCGCCACGATGGAGCGCAGGAGCGCGTGCGTGTAGCGGAACCTCATCGGGGCGCGGCGTCCTCGGCGTCGGGCACGGGGACGACCTCCAGCACGCGCCGCACCACGGATTCGGGCGCGACGTTGTTGAGCCACAGCTCCGGGCGGATCACGATGCGGTGGCCCAGCGCCGGCACGGCGAGGCGCTTGATGTCCTCGGGGATGACGTAGTCGCGGCCCTCGATGAGCGCCAGCGCGCGGGAGCAGGTCAGCAGCGCCAGCGACCCTCGGGGCGAGGCGCCCACCATCGTGTCCTGGTGTTCGCGGGTGGCGCGGACCACGTCGATGGCGTAGCGGCCCACGGATTCGGCCACGTGGATACCCTCGGCGCACTGCTGCACGGCAAGCAGGCCCTCGGCGTCGAGCACGGTGCCCACCGAGATGTCATCTGAGCGGCGCGAGATGCGGCGTTGCAGCACGTCCCATTCCTCGTCGACGGTGGGGTACCCGAAGCCGAGGCGCAGCAGGAAGCGATCCAGCTGCGCCTCGGGCAGCGGGTAGGTGCCCTCGTGCTCGATGGGGTTGGCGGTGGCCAGCACGTGGAACGGGCGCGGCAGTTGGAAGGTGTGGCCCTCGACGGTGACCTGCCGCTCCTGCATCGCCTCGAGCAGCGCGGATTGTGTCTTGGGTGGGGTGCGGTTGATCTCGTCTGCGAGCAACAGGCCGGTGAACAGCGGGCCTTCGCGGAACGAGAACTGGCTGGTGGCCTGGTCGTAGATGTAGGAGCCGGTGAGGTCTGCGGGCAGCAGGTCCGGCGTGAACTGGGCGCGGGTGAACTGGAGGCCGAGGGCCTGGGCCAGGGAGCGCGCGGCGAGCGTCTTGCCGAGGCCGGGCATGTCCTCCAGCAGCACGTGGCCGCCGGCCACCACGCCGGCCAGCACGAGGGTCATCTCGGCGCGCTTGCCCACCAGGGCCTTGTCCACCTCGTCGAGCACCTGGCCGACGAGGTCGGTGGCTTGGGCGGGGGTGAGCATGCTCATAGGGAATCGATCTCCTTGAGGTGGGCGTGGAGGGCCTTGCGGGTGAGGGCATGGGGTCGTTCGGCGGTGGCGCTGCGCAGGTATCTGAGCAGGCCTGGTGAGAGGTGGCCGTCGGCGTGGTCGAGGGAGGTCTCGGCGGGCACGCGTCCGCTGGCGACGAGGCGCTGGGCGGTGAGTTCGGCCAGTTGGCCTGCCACGCGGCGGGCCTCGAACCCGTGGCCGGGTTGCGCATGGTTGAGCGAGTGCGCGAGCCGCCGGGTGCGGACGTCGGCCTGCACGAAGGCAGAGCGTTGGCGCCAGTACGGCTGTTCCCACCCGGGGCCGGGGCGGGGTACGGCGAACTCGGTGAACGCCCATATGAGCGCCCCGATGACGAGGCCAGCGATGATGGTGAGCGGCAGGTGGAAGCGCAGCGAGAGGAGTGGGCCGCCCACGAACAACATGATCGCCACTGCCGCGCCGATCCCCATGCGCACCCCGAGCCTGCGCCACGCCCCGCTCGTCACGCGGAGCCCTTCAACTGGCCGCTGAGCGATTCCAGGCACCTGATCGCGCGCTCGCGGTCGTCGTCGGTCAGGGAGTGGGTGGAGAACATGGCCTGGCGGTAGAGGTCGGCCAGTTCGTTGATGGCGTCGGGATCCACCGCGGCGCGGCCCAGCACCTGGGCGGTGAACTCGTGCGAGGTCTGGGCGGCCAGTCGGCGGATGCCGGTGTCTGCGGCGAGGCCTTCGAGGCGGCGCCAGCACTCGATGACGGCGCCCTCCACGGGGATGCCCCGGCGCAGATGCTGGACGGCCTCCGTGATGGTCTCGACGAGTTCCTCCTCGTCGAGGTCGACGATCTCGACCCCTTCGCCGCTGGGCTTGACGGCCGTTGCGCGCTGTGCGCGGACCCGGGCCTGCCAGAGGCGGTGGAGGAACAGCGCGATCAGCAGCAGTACCGCTCCCGTGGCCAGCAAGCGGAGCAGGTCGGGCAGCCAGTCGGGCAGGTCGAGGGGTTCGCCGTCCGGCAGCTCGAAGGGTTGCTCCTCAGGGATGGGCTCGAGGGTCTCCGTGATGTACGCGGTCTCGGTGGCCACGGGGACGGGCGGCCCCTCGATGATCTCCACCATGGAAGGCCGCGGAATGCTGGCGAGTAGCAGCGTCAGGAGCAGCACGGCAACGGCGCCGCCCATGACGAGCGCGGAGTGGCTTCGCTCCCCCGCTCGTCTGGTCATTGGGCGAGTCTAGCCGCGCGAACTCCCTGACCGCATGGCATGGCGACACCCCAGAAAGCCCACGGCCACCGCACAATCTCGATCAGCTCGGCCAGTCTTTCGGGTCTCAGGCGCTGACGGCGTGCCGCTTGGGCAGCCACATGCCACGGGTGTTGTCGACCACCTCGCCGATCGCCTCGCGGGCGGCCGAGGCGACCTCGCGCCAGCGGCTCACGCCCTCACGCTTGTTCGGCAGCGAGTAGCGGAAAACCTTGCGCCACGCGGAGAACACCTGCTGGTACAGCGGCCCGGAGACGTAGTTCAACCCATGGCGCTCCATGATCGCCTGGATCCGCGGGGCGATCTCGGCGTACCGATTGCTCGGCATGTCTGGGAACAGGTGGTGCTCCACCTGGTGGGAGAGATTGCCGGTCATCACATGCATCAGCTTGGAGCCGGTGATGTTGGCCGAGCCGAGCATCTGGCGCAGGTACCACTCGCCGCGGGTCTCCCCCTCGATGGATTCGGTCTCGAAGGTCTCCACGCCCTCGGGCAGGTGGCCACAGAGGATCACCGAGTGCGTCCACACGTTGCGCAGGGTGTTGGCGATGGCATTGGCGGCCAGCGTGGTCAGCGCGGAGGTGCCCGACAGCAGCGGGTGGACCAGGTAGTCCTTGCTCATCTGCTTGCTCAGCTTGTTGAGCATGTTCTTCAGATCCGCCATGAACTCGGCGTGGGGGCGCTTGCCGTCCTTCCACTCCTTGACCTGCATGTCGTAGGCGGCGATGCCGTACTCGAAGAACAGCATCGTGAAGAAGTTCGTCACCGGCTGGAACAGGTGCTTGAGCTCCCACTCCTGATCCGGGTCCACGCGCATGATGTTGTAGCCCAGGTCGTTGTCCATGCCGACGACGTTGGTGTAGGTGTGATGCTCGACGTTGTGGCTGCGCTTCCACTGCTCCGCCGGCGACGCGAAATCCCACTCCCAGGTGCTGGAGTGGATCTTGTCGTCGCGCATCCAATCCCACTGGCCGTGAAGGATGTTGTGGCCGATCTCGGTGTTCTCGAGGATCTTGGCCACCGTCAGCCCCGTGGTGCCCGCGATGAACGCCGGTGGGAACTTGGAGAACAGCAACACGATGCGGCTGCCGGCCTCGAGGATGCGTTGCGTGCGGATCATCCCGCGGATGTAGGCGGCGTCGGCGGCGCCGCGGCTGTTGAGCACCTCGTCGCGCAGGGTGTCGAGCTCGCGCCCGATGGCCTCGATCTCGTCTGGGCTCAGGTGCGCGATCGGGTTGGGCTTGCCCGTCGAGGACTCCTCGGCGCGGGCCTGGGGCGTGGAGGTGGTGATTCGGTTGGCGCGAACGGCAGTTGTCGTCATGGCGTGTTTCCTCAGATGGTGATGCGGCACGAACCAGCGGCAGCCGATACGCACGTCTGGACGAGTACGGGGTCTTGGGGGTCGGCGGTGGTGAGTTCTCCGGTGCGGAGGTCGCGGACGCTTCCGTCGGTCAGTGGGAGGACACAGTTGAAGCAGATGCCCATCCGGCAACCGGACGGCATGATGACGCCGGCCTCTTCGCCGGCGTCGAGGATGGTGGTGGCGGCGTCGGCCTCCGTCGTGAGGCCGGACGCGTCGAAGGTCACGGTGCCGCCGTCGCCGACGGCGAACACGGCTGCGCGGAAGCGTTCGGTGTGCAGGAGGTCGGCAAGACCTTCTGCCTCCCAGTGGGCCTCGGCGTCGTCGAGCATCGCGGTGGGGCCGCAGGCCCACGTCTCACGGGTGCGCCAGTCCGGCGCCACGTCGTCGAGCTGGTCCGGCGTGAGGATGCCGTCGACGGCGGTGAAGCGCGTGACCAGGCGCAGCAGGCCGCGGGCCTCCATGGCACGCAGTTCCGGCAGGAAGAGCGCGTCCTCCTCCGTGGGCGCGGAATGCACCAGCACGATGTCGGCGGGGAGGGGCCGGTTGCGCAACATGCCCATCACCGGGGTGAGCCCGGAGCCGGCGGTCAGGAACAGCACCTTGTCGGGGAGGGTGCGCGGGAGGACGAAGTCGCCGATGGCCTGGTCGAGGTGGATGAGGGTGCCGGGCGCGAGGTGGCGCAGCACGTAGCCGCTGACCTTGCCGTCCGGGATGGCGCGCACGGTGATGGTGAAGGTGTCGCCGCCCACTGGGCTGGTGATGGAGTAGGCGCGCCAGAGTCGCACGCCGTCGACGTCCACGCCGATGCGCGTGTACTGGCCGGGCGAGTGGAGTCGCCAACCGCGGCCGGGGCGGATGGTGACGGTGGTCGCCCCGCTCCCCTCGCGCCGGACGGCGACGACTCGGCCGCGCAGGTCCGCGCCGGAGCGCAGCGGGTTGATGAGGTCGAGGAAGTCCTCGGGGACGAGTGGGGTGGCCAGCGCTTCGGCGACCCTGCGGATCCCCTTCCCGAGACCCTTGAGGGCGCGCTTGCTGACCGTCTTGGCCTTTGGCTGGGCGACTACGCCCGATGCGGTCATGACCCCAACCCTACGGCACCGTAGGTTAGGAGTCCACGTTCCTTCGGGTGGTGGACATAGGGCACCTCCAGCGGTAGCGGAGATTGGCTAAGCTCGCGGGGTGGCCGACCGACTGTTCCAGGACCCCCAGAACATGGGGGCCTTCTACGTCCGCTTCGGGCCCACGTCGCAGTCCTACGTCGACCCGTACCAGCCAGACCTGCTGATGTTCCAGTACGTGGCGCACATCGCGCTCATCCTGGAGAACTCCGTCCTCCGCGCCCCGGCCGACGAACGCCTGCGCTTCGTGCACATCGGCGGCGCCGGCATGACCATCCCCCGCTTCGTGGCGCACGTGCGCCCCGGCACGGCACAGGTGGTGTGCGAGCCGGACGTGGAACTCACCGAGGAGGTCCGCCGCAAGATCCCGCTGCCTCCTCGTTCGGGGATCAAGGTGCGCGACGTCGACGGCCGCACCGGGCTGGGCGCCATGCCCGCCGATTGGGCCGACGTGATCATCGTCGACGCCTTCAACGAGCTCATCGTCCCCGGGGAACTGGTCACCGAGGAGGCCCTCGACGAACTGCGCCGCATCGTCCGGGGCGAGGCGCTCGTGGTCTTCAATGTCACGGACCGCGCGCCCTTCGACTGGGCCAAGAAGCTCGCCAGCGGCCTCAACCGGCGCTGGCGCACCACCATGTTCGGCATGGAATCCGACGTCTACAAGGGCCGTCGCTTCGGCAACCTTCTGCTGGTGGCCACCGACGGCAAGCCGGACATCCGCGAGATCGAGCGCGAATCCAGCCGCCGCATGTTCGGCTACCGCTGGATCACCGGGAAGTCCGCCCAGAAGTGGCCGGGCGGAGCCGAGCCCTACACCGACGACACCGTCACGGACTCCCCCGGCCTGCAGGGGCGTGGCTGGTGAGCCTCCCCCGGCGCGTCCTCGCCCTGGCGGTACCGGCCTTCGCCGCGCTCGTGGCCCAGCCGCTCATGATGCTGGCCGACACCTGGATCGTCGGCCACCTCGGCACCGTCCCCCTCGCCGGTCTCGGCATCGGCTCCGGCCTGCTGACCACCGTCACCGGCCTGATGATCTTCCTGGCCTACGGCTCGACGTCCGTGGTCGCCCGGCAGATCGGCGCCGGCCACCAGGGCCGCGGCCTGGAACTGGGCGTCCAAGCCATGTGGCTGGCCGGCCTCATCGGTGCGACGGTGGGCGCGCTCACGTGGGCGGCCGCACCGTGGCTGGCGGCCTGGCTGGGTGCCGAGGGCCAGGTGCATGCGCAGGCCGTCGAGTACCTGCGCTGGTCCCTGCCCGGCCTGCCCGGCATGCTCGTCATGCTCGCCGCCACCGGCACCTTCCGCGGCCTGGCCGACGCC
>DURG01000282.1 GCA_012837465.1 Propionibacterium sp.
GCGGTGGGTACGAAGGCCGCCGCCTGGTGGCACCTCGACGCGGTGCAGCCCGGCGAGGAGGTCGTCCTGCGGCTGCGCATGATGGGCGACGCCCCCGCCTCGCGCGCCCGGCGGCCTTTCGCGGCCGCCAGCGAGATCGTCGCCGATCGCAAGGCAGACGCAGACGCCTTCTACGCCGTCGTCATCCCCGAGAAGACCTGCGACGAGGACCGGTTCATCGCACGGCGCGCCTTCGCCGGCCTGATGTGGTGCAAGCAGCTCTACCGCTACTCGGTGCGCGAATGGCTCGAGGGCGACCCCAACGAGCCGCCGCCGCCGGATTCGCGGCTGGAGCCCGAGCCGCTCGCCCGGAACACGTTCTGGCGCAACCTCTCACTGGCCGACATCATCTCGATGCCCGACGAGTGGGAGTACCCCTGGTTCGCCTCCTGGGACCTCGCGTTCCACTGCGTGGCGCTGGCCCGGATCGACCCGTGGTTCGCGAAGGAACAACTCGTCCTGATGTGCCGCGAGTGGTGCATGCACCCGTCTGGCCAGCTCGCGGCCTACGAGTGGAAGTTCAGCGACGTCAACCCACCCGTGCTCGCCTGGGCCGCCCGTGTGGTGTTCTTCGCCGACGGTGCCTGGGACCGCGGCTTCCTCGTGCGCGTCTTCACGAAGCTGCTGCTCAACTTCGGCTGGTGGGTCAACCGCAAGGACGAGAACGGTTCGGGCCTGTTCGAGGGCGGCTTCCTCGGGATGGACAACGTCACCGTCTTCGACCGCTCCGCGCCGCTGCCCGAGGGCCAGATCCTCGAGCAGTCGGACGCGACGAGCTGGATGGCCTTCTACTGCCTCTCGATGCTCAAGATCGCCGTCGAACTGGCGCGCGACGACGACGGTTGGGGCGACATCGCCACCAAGTTCTTCGAGCACTTCCTTGAGATCGCCGAGGCGATGGACGCCTTCGGCAACCCCGCTGCGGCGTTGTGGGACGAGGAGGACGGCTTCTATTACGACGTCCTCGTCACCGACGGGGTGCCCTCGTCGGTCAAGGTCCGTTCCATGGTGGGCCTGTTGCCGCTGTTGGGCGTGATGAACCTGCCCGACGACATCTCGGACCAGTTGCCCGACCTCAAGCGCCACACCGCGTGGCTGCGCGACCGCCGCCCGGAGGTGACCGAACCCATCCTGCAGGAGCACGACGACGTCACCACGCTGTCGGTCGTCACGATGGAGCGGCTGCGGCGCATCCTCGACCGCCTGTTCGACGAGGACGAGTTCCTCAGCCCGCACGGCATCCGCTCGCTGTCGGCCGCCTACCGCGGCGGCTGGACGGTGGATCTGCCCGGCCACGGCGAACTGCCCATCGACTACCAGCCGGCGGAGAGCCGCGACTATCTCTTCGGCGGCAACTCGAACTGGCGCGGCCCGGTGTGGTTCCCGGTCAACAACCTCCTCCTGCACTCTTTGGCCACCTACGGTCGCGGGGTCGCCGCCGATGTCACGTTCGAGTACCCGACGGGTTCCGGCAACCATCTCTCCCTCGAGGACATCACCCACGACCTGCGGCAGCGGATGATCAGCCTGTTCCGCGTCGGCCCCGACGGCCGGCGCCCCAGCGACCCCGTCCACAAGCCCACGGGCCCCCTGTGGCAGGCGCACCCGACGTTCAGCGAGTACTTCAACGGCGACAACGGGGCCGGCCTCGGCGCCGCGCACCAGACCGGGTGGACGGCGATGGTGGCAGACCTTATCTGCCTGGAGGACGGCGACGACCCGATCCTGCGCGACGCCACCAGCTGATCAGCTGTCGGCGACGACGTCGACCTGCGTGGCTGCTCCCTGCTCCACGGTCC
>DURG01000283.1 GCA_012837465.1 Propionibacterium sp.
AATTGGATGGGGTCACGGTTGCGACACGCCGACAAAACACTGTTGCTGTTCCATGACCCCATCCAATTGCTCACGGGAGGGGCCGAGTTCGGGGAGTGCATTGCGTGTCGCGGCGAAACATGGGCACAATGGGGCCACACCGACTGGCTGGGCTTGATCGCAGGGGAAGGCAATCCAGCCCAACCAGGAGGTACAACCGAGATGAATGCTCGTCATACGAGTAGCCAGGCGCAGGGGATGATCCTCATCCATTCCGCGTCGGCAGCGCTGTGCCCGCACATCGAATGGGCACTGGGTTCCGCGCTCGGCAAGCGCGTCGAACTCGACTGGATCCCGCAACCTGCTGAGGCAGGCGCGCGCCGCGCGGAGTACTCCTGGGACGGCGCCGTCGGCACGGGCGCCGTGCTGGCCTCCGCGCTCACCAAGATCGGGCACCTGCGCTTCGAAGTCACCGAGGAGCCGTCGTCAGGCGCCGATGGGCAGCGGTACTGCTTCACGCCGGCGCTGGGCGCCTTCACTGCCGTCACCGGCATCCACGGCGACATCCTCGTGCCGGAGGACCGCCTGCGTCACGCAGCCGCCACCGATGCGCTGGGCGGCGAGCCCCTCCACCTCGCCCTCGAGCGCCTGCTTGGCGTGCCGTGGGACGAGGAACTCGACGTGTTCCGCCACGCCGCCGAGGACGCCCCGGTCCGCTGGCTGCACCAGGTCGTGTGACCGACCGCGACGAGCGCGCCCGTCTCTGGCTCGACGACGTGCTCGGCCGGGTCGATTCGATCGAGGTCGTACGTGAGCGGGCCTGGGGTGCGATCTGGAAGGTGCGGGCCGCGGGGGACCTGTTCTGGCTGAAGTTGCCCCACGCAACGTTCACCGCCGAGATCGGCCTCGTCCGCAGGCTCTCCGCGCTCAGCCCCCAGCATCTACTCGTGCCCGTCGCCATGCATGACGAGGAGGGATGGATCCTGACGCGCGACGCCGTCAGGACCCTGGCCCCACTGTCCAGGGAACCTGGAGGGGAGCGCCTGTACGTGGACGCCGCGCGGTCGCTTGCCGCGGTGCAGCGGGCGGTTCACGAGGACGAATCCACCCACACCTTCGTCGTCTCGCACCTGCCCACCTACGACGCGAACGCGTATGTGGCCAACATGGCCGACGTCGTGAAGTTCTGCGGCGCGCTCCCGGGCCAGCACCCGCTGCACCTCAGCGCTGGACAAGGCGGGGCCACGCTGGAAGAGGCTGCCGTCCTCGCATCGGCCTGGGCGGCGCTTGCCGATCCCTTGGGCATGGGCCTCGATCACAATGACTTCCATCTTGGCAACGCCTACCCGGGGCCGCTGCTCTCCGATTGGGGCGACTCAGTGGCCGCCCACCCATTCTCCTCGCTGCGGCCGCTGGTGATCGTGGGCCGCAAGATGTTCGGGCAGTCACTGGCAGACGAGGTCAGGACGGCCTATCTGGAGGCCTGGGGTGTGCCCACTCGCGCGGACGAGTTGGAATTGGCGATGCGCATGGCCAGCCCGCAGCGGATGCATGCCTGGCGTCGAGTCGCGGATGAGGCCACCCTGGCTGAGTGGTCCGGATACATCCGGCCGCTGGTCGACTGCATCGCCCTGCCGATCGATGAGCAGGACGTGCCCTAGTCCGGTACACCTGGTCACGCTTAGCGTCCTTCGACCAGCCGTCGCCGACCACAGGGGAAGTGCTGGTGGGGGCGCTGAGCCAGGCTTGGTCGCCGTCGAGGTCAACTCTTCGGCCGGTGGCGCGCCAGAACAGCCGGGTGGCGAGGTCGAGGATCGAGGATGCTGGCACGGGACCAGTCTAGGCAACGGTCAGGCGGTGACGTTCTCGTTGGTGACCACGACGGCGACGTTGTGGCCGCCGAAGCCGAAGGAGTTGTTGACCGCAGCAAGGTCGCCGTCGGGCAGCTTCCGGTTCTCCGTGGCCACGTCGATCTCCAGATCGGGCTCGATGTTGTCGACGTTGATGGTGCCGGGCACCACGCGATCCTTCAGCGCCAGCACGGTGGCGAGGGTCTCCAAGGCGCCGGCGCCGCCGAGGAGGTGGCCGGTCATCGACTTGGTGGAGTTCACCACCACGTGATCGACGTCAGCGCCCAGAGCGTTTCGGATGGAGCCCGCCTCGGTCACGTCGCCCTGCGGCGTGGAGGTGCCGTGGGCGTTGACGTGCACGATGTCCGACGGCGTGAGGCCGGCCTCTTCCAGGGCGCGGGTCATCGCGAGCGACTGGCCGTAGCCCTCGGGGTCCGGCTGGACGAGGTCGTGGCCGTCCGCCGAGATGCCGGCTCCGCGCAAGGTGGCGTAGATCTTGGCGCCGCGGGCCTTGGCCGAGTCGAGCCGCTCGAGCACCATCATGGCGGCGCCCTCGCCGAGCACGAACCCGTCGCGGTCCACGTCCCAGGGGCGCGACGCGCGGGCGGGCTCGTCGTTGCGGCGCGACAGCGCCTGCATCTTGGCGAACGCGGCGATCGGCAGGGGATGGATGACGGCCTCGCCGCCGCCGACCATGACGACGTCGGCACGGCCGAGGCGGAGCATGTCGAGGCCCCACGCGATGGCCTCGTTGGAGGAGGCGCAGGCGGAGACCGGGGTGTGGATGCCCGCGCGGGCACCCAGCCGGAGGCCGAGGTTCGCGGCGGGCGCGTTGGCCATCAACATGGGGATGGTGAACGGGGAGACGCCGCGAAGTCCTTTCTCGTTCATGTTGTCCCACTGCCCCAGCAGGGAGTGCAGGCCGCCGATGCCGGTGGCGCAGACCACGCCCAAGCGGTCGCGCTCGACGGTGTTCTCCTCGCCGAGACCGAACCCGGCGTCTGCCCAGGCCTCCTGGCCGGCAACGAGCACCAGTTGCGTCGAGCGATCGAGCTTGCGGGCCTCGACCCGCGGGAGGACCTCACCGGGGTCCACGGCGGCCTTCGCCGCGATCTGCACCGGCAGGTCCTGCGCCCACTCCTCTTCGAGGGCGACCACACCGGAGCGGCCGGCGAGCAGCGCCTCCCAGGTGCTGGTGACGTCGCCGCCCAGCGGCGTGGTGGCGCCGATGCCGGTGATCACGATCGTGTCGGACATGTGTCTCCTCGGGAGGGTGGGGAGGGGTGGATGCGTTGGGGAGTGTTGGGGGCGTCCCTCGATACACCCCGTGAGAGCGGGCCTCAGATGGTTGGAGCCGCTGCTCACGGGGCACTCGGGACTCGTTGCGTCAGTTCGCGGCGCGCTCGATGTAGGCGACCGCGTCGCCGACGGTCTTGAGGTTCTTGGCGTCCTCGTCCGGGATCTCCATGTCGAACTTGTCCTGGAGGTCGTTGATGATCTCGAGCATCGAGAGGGAATCGACGCCCAGGTCGTCGACGAACGACTTGTCGAGGGTGACGTCCTCGACGGCGTTGCCGTTGATGTCGTTGACGACCTCGGCGATACCGGCGCGGATCTCTTCAGTGCTGGCCATGATGGCTCCTTCTTTCCTGTGGGGGTGGGTGAGGTGGTGGTGGTTCAGGGGAGGATGACGGTCTGCCCGGCGAACACGAGCCCCGCGCCGAAACCGATGATCAGCGCGCTGTCACCGCTCTTGGCCTGCCCGGATTCGAGCAGGGCCTCCATCGCCAGCGGAACCGATGCCGCCGACGAATTGCCCATCTGGATGATGTCGCGGCCGACCACGACGTCCTTGGGCAGCTTGAGGTGGCGCAACATCGAATCGGTGATCCGGTTGTTGGCCTGATGGGGGATGAAGCAGTCGAGTTCCTCCGGGGTGAGGCCGGACGCACCGAGCGCCTCGACGGCCTTCTCCACGATGGAGCCGGTGGCCCACTTGAAGACCTCCTGGCCGTTCATGTGGATGTACGGGTGACCGTCTGCCTCGATGGTGCGCCAGTCGTCGATCTCGATGACCTCGTGCGCCTCGGGCTTCGAGCCCCAGACGGTGGGGCCGATGGCCGGCTCATCGGAGGGGCCGATCACGACGGCGCCCGCGCCGTCGGCGAAGAGGAAAGCGGTGGAGCGGTCCTCGAGATTCGTGTAGCGGGAGAGCACCTCCACGCCGAGCACCAGCACGTGCTTGGCGGTGCCGGCGCGCACGAGGCCCTCGGCGATGCCGACGCCGTAGCAGAAACCGGCGCAGGCGGCCGAGATGTCGAAGGCGGCCGGTGCGGTCATGCCGAGCTTGGCGGCCATGATGGTGGCCAGCGACGGGGTCTGCATGAAGTGCGACACGGTGGACACGATGATGGCGTCGACGTCCTCGGGCTGCAGGCCTGCGCGCTCGATCGCCTTGCTGGCGGCCTCGAGGCCGAGCGTCTCGGCGTCCTCGCCCTCGGCGGCCCAGCGGCGCTCGGTCATGCCGGTGCGCTGCTGGATCCACTCCGGGGTGGAGTCGATCATCGTGCACATCTCTTCGTTGGTCACGACCCGGCTGCCGCGGGCGCCCCCCACGGACATGATGCGCGCGTGCTGCGCGCCGATTGCTGTCTTCAGTGCCACGTCGGTCACTCCGCTTCGGTGTGGTTGGCGACGAAGGCGCGTGCCTCGTCGAGTTGGTCCGGGGTGTTGAGGTTGAACAGTTCGACGCCCTTGAGGTTGCGCTTGGCGATGCCCGTGAGGGTGCCAGCGGGGGTGAGCTCGAGCAGTCCTGTGACGCCGCGGGCGGCCATCGTCTCCATGCACAGGTCCCAGCGCACGGGGTTGGCGACCTGGGCGACCATGCGGGCCAGCGCATCCTCGCCGCTGGCGACGGCCTCACCGTCGCGGTTCGACAGGAGCGTGACCGCGGGGTCGGCGGGGTTGACGCCCTCGGCCACCGCGCGGAGGTGGGCGACGGCGGGCTCCATGTGCACGGTGTGGAACGCTCCGGCGACGCTCAGCGGGATGAGGCGTGCACGTCTCGGGGCATCGGCGGCGAGCGCCTCGAGTTGCTCGACGGTGCCTGCGGCGACGATCTGGCCGGAGCCGTTGTTGTTGGCCGGCGTCAGGCCAGCGGCCTCGATGGCCGCGAGCACCTGCTCACGGTCGCCGCCGATCACGGCGGTCATGGAGGTGGGGCGGGCGGCGGAGGCTTCGGCCATCGCACGGCCGCGCTCGCGCACCAGGATGAGGGCATCGTCGTCGGAGATGGCCCCGGCCAGCGCCATCGCGGCCAGTTCGCCGACGGAGTGGCCGGCCAGCGCGCCGACCTTCCGCACGTCGTCGCCGAGGAGGGCGCGGCCGGTCAGGAGGGAGGCGGCCACGAGGAGGGGTTGGGCGATGGCGGTGTCGCGGATGGTCTCCGCGTCGGCCTCGGTGCCGTAGTGGGCGAGGTCGATGCCGCTCACCTCGGAGAGCCGCCCCAGTTGGGCGGCGAGCGCCGGGTCGGCGATCCACGGGGCGAGGAAACCTGGGGTCTGGGCACCCTGTCCGGGCGCAACAATCACGAGCACGTATCAACCTTGCCCCGTCACCCGTCCAGGGGCGGGATCGAATGTCACGAAAATCCCACCGATGTCGTTGTCACTATCCGACAACGGGCTGGCCGGGGCGTGGGGGTCGGGTGCTGGCCGGCCTGTTCGTTTCCTACGAGTTCAGGCGCCCCAGCGTGATCGCCATCCGCAGGACGAAGGCCTCGCGGGCGTCAGCGGGGTTGTAGCCCGTGACGTCCTGGATGCGCTTGAGGCGGTAGCGGACCGTGTTGGGGTGCACGAACAGCGCCCGGGCCGTCGCCTCCATGGAGGAGCCGCAGTCGAGGAAGCCGACGCAGGTCTCGAGGAGTTCCTTGCTGGCGGCCAGCGAGGGGTAGATCTCGCTGGACAGGGCGCGCCGGGCGTGGCCGTCGCCGGCCAGGGCGCGCTCGGGGAGGAGATCCGCCGAGAGCATGGTGGTGGGGCCTTCGGGCCAGGCCTTGGCCGCGCGGTAGCCGGAGGCGGCGGCGCGCGCGGAGCGCGGCGCCCCTGCGAGGTTGTCCACCGTGGGGCCCACGACGACGGGGCCCGGCGCGAAGTGCTCGTGCAACTGGCCGATGCGTTCGCAGGTGTCGATGGGGTCGTCGACGCCGTCGCCGCCGAAGATGCACACCAACCTGTCACCCTGGGGCGCGGCGAGCATGTCGAGGGAGAGCTTGGCGGCGGCGCGGCGGAGGTCCCCGAGCACGTCGGCGTCAGGTGCTCCGCCGATGGCGACGACCACCTTGGAATCTGTGTTCCAACCCAGCGTCGAGGCGCGCGACATCACGGATTCGTCGGTCTCGGCGCGCACGATGGCGTCGACGATGGTGGCCTCGATGCGGGAATCCCAGGCGCCCCGCGCCTCGGCGGCCTTGGCATAGATCCCCGCAGCCGCGAACGCGATCTCGCGGGAGTAGTGAACGATCCCCAACTGCAGGGGCTGGCGGTCGCCGCGGGGGAGGAGGTGCTGGATCTGCTCCTCGACCACCTCGGTGGTGGTCCGCACCAGATCCACCGTCTGCTGCAGGGTGATGCGGCGCGCCATCACGCGCGGGGCCGCGTCGAAGACCGAGCCCGCGTCGAAGGGCTCGCCGGAGAACCAGGTCACGAAGCCGTCGATGCCGGAGCGGGCGAGGATCCCGATCCAGGAACGCGACTCCGCGTCGAGCTGGTTGAACCACTCGTGCCGCGACACCATGGCGGTGAGCGTGGCCGTGTTCATCTCGGAGGTGGCGGCGGTGAGCCGCTTCAGGAGTCCAGAGCGGGCGCGCGAGGACGAGATGAGCGCGGGAGCGGTACCAGGTCGGGGATCCATTGGGCCAGCCTAGTCCCGCTCGATAGGCTGGTCACGTGAGTCGCGAGCTGTTGGTCATCGGAATGGGCCCAGGTGGTTTCGGCCAGCTGACGTTGGATGCCGTCGACGCCATGAACCGCGTCGACGTGTTCCTCGTGGCCGACCACGAGGAGCGCTCCGAACTGGTCTGGCGGCGCAGCGAGGTCATCCGCCGCCACGTGAAGCGCGCCCACCGCATCATCACCGTGCTCGATCCCGCCCACCGCCACCCGGATGACGACCTCGACGACGCCCGCCTGGCCACGTACCGCCAGATCATCACGGGCCTCCCGGAGGACGCCGTCATCGGTTTCCTCGCCTGGGGCGACCCGGCGCTGTACGACTCAGTTCTCCGGGTGGTCGACGCGCTGCGCCCCACCCTTTCGCTGAAGGTGCGGGTCATCCCGGGCGTCAGCGCGCTGCAGGTGCTGGCTGCAGCGCACCAGATTGCGCTCCTGGGCAACCCCGTCCATCTCACGACCGGCCCCCGGCTGCTGTCGGAGTACCGCCCGGATCTGGGCGACGTGGTGGTCTTCGACGACGCGGAGCTTGCCTGCCGCGGCCTCGTCGCTGAGTTCCCGGACCTCGAGATCTACTGGGGCGCCTACCTGGGCTCCGACGACGAGGTGCTCGCCAACGGCCCGCTGTCCAAGGTCATCGACGAGATCAGCGCCCTGCGAGCGCAACTCGAGGGACACCACGGCTGGGTGCACGACACGTACCTGCTGCGCATGCCCTCCTGACGGTGCGCCTCCAGCTTCGCATCCATTTGTGAACACGCCGCGTGACGGCCGTCTCGCTTGCTAGCTTTTCCCAGTCACTCAACCCGACGAGGAAAGGGAGCGTCCAACGATGGACCGCCTTCAACAGATTCTGGACGGCATCGCCGGCTTCGTGTGGGGCCCCTGGCTCCTCATCCCACTGCTGCTACTGACCGGCCTCTGGCTGACCATCAAGCTGCGGGGAATCCAGTTCCGCACGCTCGGCCCGGCGCTGCGCCTGGCCCTGCTGGAGAGGAAGGACCAAGATGCCGAGGGCGGCGACATCTCTCAGTACCAGGCCCTCACCACGGCCCTCGCGGCGACGGTGGGCGTCGGCAACATCGTCGGCGTGGCCACCGCCATCTCCATCGGGGGCCCGGGCGCGCTGTTCTGGATGTGGGTCACCGGCCTGGTCGGCATGGCGTCGAAGTACTCCGAGGCGTTCCTCGCCGTGCGCTTCCGCACCGTCGACGCGAAGGGCAACGCCTCGGGCGGCCCGCAGTACTACCTCAAGAAGGCCCTGCCCGGGAACTGGGGCGTGGCGCTCAGCGTCATCTTCGCCGTCTTCGCCGTGCTGGCCAGCTTCGGCATCGGCAACATGACCCAGGGCAACGCCGTCGCCGAGAACCTGCTGAACTCCTTCAACGTGCCGCTGCAGGTCTCCGCCGTCGTCATGGCGGTCCTGGTCGGCCTCGTCATCCTCGGCGGCATTCGCGTGATCGGTACCGTCACCGCGGCGCTGGTGCCCGTGATGATCGTGTTCTACGTGCTCGCCGCGCTCTACATCCTCATCGCCAACATCGGCGACGTCCCGGGTGCTCTTGCCCAGATCTTCGGGCAGGCGTTCACCGGCACCGGCATGACCGGCGGCGCGCTCGGCTCCTTCATGCTCGCCGTCCAGATGGGCGTCGCCCGCGGAATCTTCTCCAACGAGTCCGGCATGGGATCGGCCGCCATAGCCGCGGCCGCCGCCAAGACCACCCACCCGGTCCGCCAGGGCCTGGTCTCGATGACCCAGACCTTCATCGACACCATCATCGTCGTGTCCATGACCGGCCTCGTGCTCGTCACCACCGGCGTCTGGCAGGAGGACGCCAGCGCCGCGGTGCTGACCTCCATGGCCTTCAGCCAGGGCCTGCCCGGCAACTGGGGCGGCTACGTGGTGGCCATCGGCGTGATCCTGTTCGCCTTCTCCACCATCCTTGGCTGGTCCTACTACGGCGACCGCTGCGTCGAGCGACTCTTCGGGGCGAAGACGACGATCTTCTACCGCATCGCCTTCACCATCGTCGTCTACGTCGGCGCCACCATCCCGCTGGGCATCGTGTGGTCCTTCGCCGACATCATGAACGGCCTCATGGCGCTGCCGAACCTCGTCGGCCTACTCATCCTCTCGGGGCTCATCGCCCGCGAGACCGCGCACTACCTGAAGAACGACCCGAAGCTGCGTGCCGGCCGCGCCGAGGTCGACGGATTCATGGCGGACCAGGTCCGCGAGCCGTAGTCTCGCATGCCATGAAGGACTCGATGAAGCCCGGCATCACCGGCACCCTCAGCATCACCGTCGACGACTCGCTGACCGTGCCCTCGGTCAGCGAGCAGTACCCCCGCTTCGACGCGATGCCGCGGGTATTCGCCACCGGCTACATGGTGGCGTTCGCCGAATGCACCTCGATGGAGGCGATGGCCCCCCACATGGATGATGGTGAGGACTCGGTGGGGGTGGGCGTCGACTTCACCCACACGGCACCCACCCCGGTGGGGTTCACCGTGACCGCCGATGCCGAGTTGGTCGAGGTCGACGGCCGGTTCCTCACCTTCACGGTGACCCTGCGCGATGACGCGGGAGTGATCGGTGAGGGTACTCATCGTCGGGCGGTCATTGACCGGGCGAAGTTCGACGCCGGCGTGGAGAAGCGACGGTCATCGGTGTGACCGATCCCGTCTCCGCGCTGCGGGAGTACGCGTTCTGGCTGGAACGGGACCTGGCGGACACGTATCGCGTCCGGGCCTTCCGCGAGGCGGCCAACCAGGCCGAGGCGATCGACCCGGGGGAGCGGCCCACCACCGAGGCGGGGTGGCGGGCGCTGAGCGGCTTCGGCCCGAAGACCGCGGCGGTGGCCGCCGCCGCATCGGTGGGCGAGGTGGCACCGAGTCTCGCCGAGCGGCGCGCTGTGGGAGCCGAAACCCTCGACCCGGCCGGGGACGACCTCCGGGCCCGACTTCGGGGTGACCTCCACACCCACACCACGTGGTCCGACGGCGGCTCCCCGCTGTGGGAGATGGCGGACGTGGCCGCGGCCCTTGGGCATGAATACGTCGCGATCACCGACCATTCGCCCCGGCTGCGGGTGGCCAACGGGCTCAGCCGTGAGCGCCTCGTCGCGCAGTGGGCCGAGATCGACGACCTCCAGGCCGCGCGCGACATCCGCATCCTCAAGGGCATCGAGGTCGACATCTTGGCCGATGGCGCCCTCGACCAGGCCAACGACCTGCTCGCGCGACTCGACGTCGTGGTGGCCTCGGTCCACTCGGGATTGAAGGACGACTCCGCCACCATGACCGCCCGCATGGTCGCGGCCATCGCCAACCCCCACACGACGGTGCTGGGGCACTGCACCGGACGCAAGTTGAGGTCCGACGGCACGTGGCGGCCCCAGTCCAGCTTCGACGCCGAGATGGTCTTCGCCGCCTGCGAGATGTTCGGCGTCGCGGTCGAGATCAACTCGCGCCCCGAGCGGCAGGACCCGCCCGACGAGCTGATCGCGCTGGCCGTCGAGGCAGGCTGCCTGTTCTCGATCGACACGGACGCGCACGCGCCCGGCCAACTCGACTTCCTCAGCTACGGCGCCGCCCGGGCCGCGGTGGCCGGCGTCGACCCCGACCGGATCATCACCACCTGGCCGGTGGAGCGCCTGCTGGAACACGCGCACCGCCACCGATGACCGGTCCGCCGCAAGCGGCTCAGGCGCCGGCTCCCACGGATAGGCTGAGGTCCAGTACCGCCGGTGCGCGCTAGTGTTGACCCACTGCGCCTCTGGCGCCCTTGACCTGCCGACATCGAGAGGAATACTTCGTGAGTCAGAACGAGGCCGGACCCATCCTCAATGGGCTGCCCACCAATCTGCCCGATATCGACCCCGCGGAGACCGCCGAATGGCTGGAGTCCCTCGACGGTGTGTTCGACGCGGGCGGCCGCAACCGCGCCCGCTACGTGATGTTGAAGTTGCTGGAGCGTGCCCGTGACCGCCACATCGGCGTCCCGTCGCTGACCGGTACCGACTACGTCAACACCATCCCCGCCAGCCGCGAGCCCGCCTTCCCGGGCGACGAGACCCTCGAGCGCGGCATCCGCCGCCTGCTCCGCTGGAACGCCGCCATCATGGTGCATCGCGCCCAGCGCCCCGGCATCGGCGTCGGCGGCCACATCGCCTCCTACGCCTCGTCCGCCACGCTCTACGAAGTGGGCATGAACCACTTCTTCCGCGGCAAGGACCACCCCGGCGGCGGCGACCAGATCTTCTTCCAGGGCCATGCCTCGCCCGGCATGTACGCCCGCGCGTTCCTCGAAGGCCGGCTCGACGAGACGGACCTCGACGGCTTCCGTCAGGAGAAGAGCCACATCGTCGACGGCAAGCTCCGCGCCCTACCGAGCTATCCGCACCCGCACCAGCTGCCCGATTTCTGGGAGTTCCCCACGGTGTCGATGGGGCTCGGCCCGATCAACGCCATCTACCAGGCGCAGTTCAACCGCTACCTGCACAACCGTGGCATCAAGGACACCTCGGACCAGCGGGTCTGGGCGTTCCTGGGCGACGGCGAGATGGACGAGCCCGAATCGCGTGGCGCGCTGCAACTTGCCGCGAACGAGGAACTCGACAACCTGACCTTCGTCGTCAACTGCAACCTGCAGCGCCTCGACGGGCCCGTCCGCGGCAACGGCAAGATCGTCCAGGAGCTCGAGGCGTTCTTCCGCGGCGCCGGCTGGAACGTCATCAAGATCGTCTGGGGCCGCGGCTGGGATCCGCTGCTGGCCAACGACTCCGAGGGCGCGCTCGTCAACCTGATGAACGCCACCACCGACGGCGACTTCCAGACCTACAAGGCCAACGACGGCGCGTACGTGCGCAAGCACTTCTTCGAGCGCGATCCGCGCACCGCTGCCATGGTGAAGGACTGGAGCGACGACGAGATCTGGCGGCTGTCGCGCGGTGGTCACGACTTCACCAAGGTGTACTCCGCCTACAAGGCCGCCACCGAGTTCACCGGCGCCCCCACCGTCATCCTCGCCCACACCATCAAGGGCTACTTCCTCGGCAAGCACTTCGCTGGCCGCAACGCGACGCACCAGATGAAGAAGCTGGCCCTCGACGACCTCAAGGGATTCCGCGACCGCGTGAACGCGCCGTTCACCGACGCGCAGCTCGAGGAGGATCCGTACAAGCCCCCGTACCTGCACCCCGGCCAGGACGACCCGCGCATCCAGTACCTCCAGGCCCGCCGTCGCGAGCTCGGCGGCTACCTGCCGGAGCGTCGCGGCGACCGCAAGTTCATCTCGCTGCCGCCGGACAAGAGCTACGAGTCGGCCCGCAAGGGTTCGGGCAATCAGCAGGTGGCCACCACCATGGCCTTCGTGCGTCTGCTGAAGGACCTCATGCGCGACAAGGAGTTCGCGCCGCGCGTCGTGCCGATCATCCCGGATGAGGCCCGCACGTTCGGCATGGACGCGTTCTTCCCGACGATCAAGATCTACAACCCGCACGGGCAGAACTACACCCCGGTCGACAACGAGCTGTTCCTCAGCTACCGCGAGTCGAAGAACGGCCAGATCCTCCACACCGGCATCAACGAGGCCGGCTCCGTGGCGGCGTTCTCCGCGGTCGGCACCTCGTACGCGACGCACGCCGAACCCATGGTGCCGATCTACGTGTTCTACTCGATGTTCGGTTTCCAGCGCACCGGCGACGGCATCTGGGCCGCCGCGGATCAACTGGCCAGGGGCTTCATGATCGGCGCCACGGCCGGCCGCACCACGCTGACCGGTGAGGGCACCCAGCACATGGACGGCCACTCACCGTTGCTGGCCTCGACCAACACCTCCGTCGTGAGCTACGACCCGGCCTACGGCTACGAGATCGCCCACATCGTCAAGGATGGCCTGCGCCGCATGTACGGCGAGCAGCCGGAGGACGTCATCTACTACCTGACGGTCTACAACGAGCCCATCGTGCAGCCCAAGGAACCCGAGGGCGTCGAGGTCGAGGGCATCATCCGCGGCATGTACCTGCTCAAGGAGGGCAGCTTCGATGGCGTCGGCGAGGACGCCCGCCGCGCGCAGATCCTCGCGTCCGGCGTCGGCGTCCCTTGGGCGCTCGAGGCCCAGGAACTGCTCAAGGAGGACTACGGCATCGTGGCGGACGTCTGGTCCGTCACCTCGTGGGGCGAACTGCGTCGTGAGGGCCTCGAGTCCGACGAGAAGAAGTTCCAGGACCCGTTCGGCGAGCACGAGAAGATCTGGGTCGAGCAGAAGCTGGGCGACCGCCCCGGCCCCGTCGTCGCGGTCAGCGACTACATGCGCGCCGTACCGGATCAGATCCGCCAGTGGGTCCCCGGCGACGACTACCTGACGCTCGGCGCGGACGGCTTCGGCTTCTCCGACACCCGCGCGGCCGCCCGTCGCTTCTTCCACATCGACGGACCATCCGTTGCGGTGGCCGTGCTCCAGCAGCTCGCCCGCCGCGGCGACATCCCGCAGGAGTGGGCGACCAAGGCGTACGAGAAGTACCAGCTCGACGACGTCAACGCAGGCACCTCCGGCAACGCCGGAGGCGACGCCTGAGGCAGCCCAGACACCCGAAAACGGCGGGGCCGGTCCACG
>DURG01000284.1 GCA_012837465.1 Propionibacterium sp.
CACATTCCAGCACCGCGCTGAACTGCGGGCGACCGACGCCGGTCTGCATGCGGGTGGTGCACATGGCACCGGGGCCGACGCCCACCTTGAGGATGTCGGCGCCCGCGTCGATCAGGTCGTGGCAGCCATCGGCGGTCACGACGTTGCCGGCGACGATGAGCACCCGGCGGCCGGTCTCGGCCTCGAAGCGGTCTCGCTCCGCACGGGCCAGGGCCAGCGCGCTGATCATCTTCTCCTGGTGGCCGTGTGCCGTGTCCATCACCAGGACGTCCGCGCGCCCTTCGAGGGCGGCGCGCACCTTGGCGGCGATGTCGCCGTTGATGCCGACGGCAACGCCTGCGCGGAGCCGGCCCTCGTGGTCGACGGCGGGGGAGTAGATCCCCGAACGCAGCGCCCCCTTCGGGGTCATGACGCCCACGAGGCGATCATCCGAGTCGACGGCGATGGCGACCTGCTGGTGCGCCTCGGTGAGGGTGTGGAACACCTCGGCGGGCGTCGAGTCAGAGGACACGATGGTCAGGTCGGTCGTCATGACGTCGCGGGCCTGCGCGAAGCGGTCGACGTCCTCGGCCTCCTGCGGGAGGACGACGCCGAGCACCTTGCGGTCCTCGTCGACGACCACCGCGACGCCGTGGGAACGCTTCGGGATGAGCTGCAGGGTCATGCCGACGGTGGTGTTGAGCGCCACCGTCACAGCGGTGTCGAACACGACGTGGGAGTCCTTCACCCGGGCGATCGACTCGGCAACCACGGACGTGGGGATGTCCTGCGGGAAGATCGCCAGCCCGCCGCGGCGGGCCATGGTCTCGGCCATGCGGCGGCCGGAGACGGCGGTCATGTTGGCGGCCACGAGGGGGGTGGGGGTGGCGAGGCCATCGGTGGACGTGAGGTCCACGTCGAGCCGGGAGCTCACGCCCGAGCGGCTCGGGACCATGAACACGTCGCTGTAGGTCAGGTCGTAGGAGGGTTCACCATGGAGAAATCGCACGAGTGGACACTCTACCCGAGGGGCAACGAAAGGGCGCCGCCTCCTTGGGGGAGGCGGCGCCGAATTCGGGGGACGCGTCAGTGCTTGGGGGAGTCCTCAAGCGCGGGCGCATCGTGGTCACCGTGGTGATGCGCGTCCTCGATCTCTGCAGCAGTCGGCTTGGCGATCTCGTGGCCGAGGTACCAACGCGACAGGCGCGAGCGGAGCTTGCTGACCCCGCCCTTGCGGGGCAGGCCGTCGGCATCCGTGTCGCCGCCTGCCTCGAGCGGGCGGTGCTGCAGGTGCTGCGTGAGCAGGAACTGCTCGTCGTGCGACACGGGGACGTGCGCCTCGGAGTAGCCACCCTGGACGTCGCGGACGATCACGCCGTCCTCGGAGCCGTGGAGTGCGCGCTCGCGGTCCTGGCGCTGCAGCGCCAGTGCCAGGCGCTTGGTGATGATGAACGCGATGATCGGCCCCACGAACACTGCGATGCGCAGGAAGATCGTGATCGCGTTCAGGCTCAGCGAGAAGCGCGTGGCGATGATGTCGTTCGAGCCACCCAGCCACATCAGGCCGTAGGCCGTCATGCCGGCGACGCCGAGCGCGGTACGCGTCGGGGCGTTGCGCGGGCGGTCCAGCAGGTGGTGCTCACGGTCGTCGCCGGTCAGCCACCGCTCGATGAACGGCCACAGTGCCAACGAGGTGAACAGGAGGCCCATCAGGCCCACACCGGGCACGAACACGGCCCACGCCCAGGTGGTGCCGCCCCAGTGCGACTCCCAGAACGGGGGAATCAGGCGCAGCGCGCCCTCGACGAAGCCCATGTACCAGTCGGGCTGGGAGCCTGCGGTCACCTTGGCCGGGTCGTACGGGCCGTAGGTCCACACGGGGTTGATCTGGAACAGTCCACCCATGAGCACCAGGAAACCGAACACGACGAAGAAGAAGCCGCCGGCCTTGGCCATGTAGACGGGGAACAGCGGGTAGCCGACGACGTTGTTCTCGGTGCGGCCGGGGCCGGGGTACTGGGTGTGCTTGTGGTAGACCACGAGCGCCAGGTGGGCCGAGATGAGGCCGAGCAGCAGGCCGGGGATCAGCAGGATGTGCGCCATGTAGAGGCGCGAGATGATCAGGTTGCCGGGGAACTCTCCGCCGAAGACGAAGAACTCCGCCCAGGTGCCGATCAACGGGATCGAGCGGATCAGGCCGTCGACGAAGCGCAGGCCGGTGCCTGACAGCAGGTCGTCGGGCAGCGAGTAGCCGGTGAAGCCGGCCATCAGGGACATCGACAGCAGGCCCACGCCGATGAGCCAGTTGATCTCACGCGGCTTGCGGAACGCGCCGGTGAAGAACACGCGCAGCATGTGCACCGTCGCCGAGGCGACGAACAGCAGCGCTGCCCAGTGGTGGATCTGGCGCACCAGCAGGCCACCGCGCACGTCGAAGGAGATCTCCAACGTCGAGGCGAAGGCCTCCGAGATCGGCATGCCCTTCATGAGCTGGTAGGAGCCGTCGTAGTGGATCTCCGCCATCGAGGGCTTGAACCAGATCGTCAGGAAGATGCCGGTCAGCAGCAGGATGATGAACGAGTACAGGGCGATCTCACCCAGCAGGAACGACCAGTGGTCGGGGAACACCTTGCGGAGCCCGAACCGGCCGATCTTGTTGACGCCGACCCGCTCGTCCGCCCAGGTGAGGGCGCCCGGCTGGGACTTTGGCTTCGTGGCGGGGGCCTCGTGGGCCTCGACCGAGGGCGACGTGTCGACGACGCTCGTGGGCTTGGCCATCACTGGTCTCCATCCTTGAAGTCGTTGCGGGAGTCACGCTCGAAGTAGCTCGGGCCCACGGGCACCGGGAAGTCGCTCGTGGCGATGAGGTAGCCCTCGTCGTCGACCGAGATCGGCAGCTGCGGCAGCGCTCGGCCGGCGGGGCCGAACACGACGACGCCGCTGTTGCCGAGGTCGAACGTCGACTGGTGGCAGGGGCACAACAGGTGGTGCGTCTGGCGCTCCCACAGCGAGATGGGGCAACCGACGTGGGTGCAGATCTTCGAGTAGGCAAGGATGCCCGAGACCTGCCAGTCCGCGCGCGACGGCGGGATGGTGATCGAGTTCGGGTCCATGCGCACCACGATGATGGCCGCCTTGGCCTTCTCCTGGTGGGCCTCCATGCCGTGGAGCTCCTGGAGGCTGGCGGGCTGGGCGTTGACCAGCTGGCCGACCTCGAGGTGCTCGGGGCGCAGCTCGATCCAGTTCTCGTCGTTGACGAGGCGGACCTGGTTGGCCCACAGCGTCTTCTCGATGGTCTCCTCGCGCACGCGGCGGGTGGGGTGCGGGCCCATGTCGGCCAGCAGCACGACGGCGGGCACCAGCGTGATGCCGAGCGCGCCACCGAGGGCGCCGAGGATCAGCGGGCGGCGCTTGACGGCGGACTGCTCCACGCCGTCGGCGAAGAGCTGTGCGGCGACCTTGCGGTCCTCCTCGGAGGAGGCTGCGCTGTGGCGGTACTCGACCGACTCCTCGTCGCCCATGAGCACGCGGGCCCACTGGATGACGGCGATGCCGATCAGGAGCACGGCCAGGCCGGCGGTGACGCCGAGGCCGACGTTCATCGCGCTGGCCTTCAACCAGCCGAAGTCGATGTAGGCGTTGCGGGGCACGGCGAAGTAGATCACCACGAAGGCGATCGCCAGCACCGGCACCGCGGCCAGCATCAGGAGGATGGCCCGGTATGCCCGGTTGCCTGCGCCCTCGTTGACGTCGGTGAAGCGTTCGATGTGTTCCTCGATGCCCGGATCAGCAACGCTGTGTCCGAGATCCGGGTTCTTCACCGGCAAATTGTCGTGACTCATCGGGCGCGAGCCCCCTTCCGTGCGATCCACAGGGCGACGATGGAGAGGCCGCCGATGCCGATGATGAAGATCCACCAGCCCTCAGCGACCGGGCCGGCGTCACCCATGGTGAGCCCGCCGTAGTTCGGCTGCTCGTCGGCAGCTTCGAGGTAGGCGATGATTTCGCTCACGCTCTCATCCGTGAGGACGTCCTTGGAGAACATCGGCATCTGCTGCGGGCCGGTGCGGACCGCCTCGTAGATGTGCACGGGGGTGGTGTCAGTGAGGTTGGGTGCGTACTTGCCCTCGGGCATGGCGCCGCCGCCGCCGACGATGCCGTGGCAGGCGGAGCAGTTCGCACGGAACAGGGCGCCGCCGCGGGCGACCGCGCGGGCCTTCTCGTCGCCGCTCAGGTTGAGGGCGTCGAGCGAGTACTGGGACTCCTCGGGGATGGCAGGGCCAGCTCCCAGCGAGTGGACGTAGGCGGCGACCGCCTCGATCTGCTCCTGGGTGTAGTTGACCTTGCGGGCGGGGATCTGCGCCTCGAGGCGGGCGGCAGGCATGCGGCCGGTGCCCATCTGGAAGTCGACGGAGGCCGCGCCGACGCCGATGAGGCCTGGGCCCTGGGTGGTGCCTTCGCCGCCGAGCCCGTGGCAGGAGGAGCAGGTGGTCATGTAGATGTCCTTGCCCTGCTCGATCTGCAGGGTGGTCTCCGTCTCGGCGGAGGAGCGTGGCGGGCTCACGACCGAGTAGCTGAGGCCTACGACGAGGAGGGCCAAGATCAGCAGCATGGGCCGCGCTGCGGCATGCCGCCTGAGGTTGGTTGATTTCTTCACTGAAATGAAACTCCCGGTCTCGGTCTAGCGGAGGAAGTACAGGACGCCGAACAGGGCGATCCAGACGACATCGACGAAGTGCCAGTAGTAGGACACGACGTGGGCGTGGACGGTCTGTTCGTGCGTGTGGACGCGCGTCATGTAGGAACGGGCGAGCACGTACCACATGGCCACGACACCACCGAAGACGTGGATGCCGTGGATGCCGGTGGCGATGAAGAACAGCGACCAGTACTGGTTGGTGGAGATCACGAAGCCCTCGTTGAAGAGGGTGAAGTACTCCCACACCTGGCCGGCGAGGAAGATCGAGCCAAGGATTGCGGAGATGATGAACCCTTGGCGGACACCCCACTTGAGCGGGTTGAACCAGGAGCCGTTGACCCGGCCCGCCTCGGCGGCGTTCGCGCCCAACTGGATGGTGATGGAGCTCAGCACCAGGATGCTGGTGTTGATGCTGGCGAACACGATGTCGAGGTGTGCGCTCTCCGTGTCCCACATCGACGGGGTGCCGGCAGCAACGGCGGCATCGATCGCATAGGACCTGGTCCAGAAGTAGGCGGCGAAGATGGCTCCGAAGAACATCAGTTCGCTCGCCAACCACACGATCACGCCGATTGCCGTCACGTCGGGACGGCCGTACGGTTTGTTGAGTCGTGCGGAGGGCACCTGATGGACGGCGCCGGAAGGCATCTCCGTGGGTGCTTGGATTAGTTCATGATTCGTGGCCACGGGGACATTATGTCCTCAAATGGCCCAGAGGTCACGTCAAGCACGAACATTGGGACCACCCCCACGCAATTCGAGAAAGTGGCTATGAGATAATGCGCCCTATGTTAAGTGGCTCCTTGGGCCTCGTCCCGATGCACGCCAAGCCGGATGACGACATCATTCCCCTTGTCGGAGCCAGATACTTCACCGCGTGGGAATTTCCCTGGCTGGCCGTCCTCGGCCTGCTCCTCGCCGCCGGCCTCTATCTGTGGGGGGTCCAGCGTTTGAGACGGCGGGGTGACAAATGGCCGCTCATGCGGACCATCTCGTTCGTCGTCCTCGGCCTCGGCCCCATCGCGATCGGCACCTTCTCCTTCCTGGGCGTGTACGACACGGTGCTGTTCTGGTCCCACATGGTCCAGCACATGCTCTTCAGCATGATCGCCCCCGTGTTCATCGTCTTCGGGGCCCCCGCCACCCTCGCGCTCCGGGCCCTGCCCAAGCGGCCGCGTGGTTGGCTGCTGAAGTTCCTGCACTCGCGGCTCGCCAAGGTGCTGATGTTCCCGCCGTTGACCACCGCGCTGATGGTCATGTACCCGTTCGGGCTCTACATGACGGGGCTCTACGAGATCACGCTGCGCAACGACTTCGCCCACGACACCCTCCACCTGTTCCTCGTGACGATGGGAGTGCTCTTCTTCTTCCCGCTGCTGGGCGTCGACCCGGTCCCCATCAAGATGCCGTACCCCATCCGCATCCTGCTGTTCTTCATCACGATGCCGTTCCACGCCTTCCTCGGCGTGACGATCATGGGGGCGAGCCGGCTGATCGCGGAGGACTGGTACCTCGCCTTCGAGCGGAGCTGGGGCATGTCGCCGATGAAGGACCAGGAATGGGCCGGCGCCCTCATGTGGGCCACCGGGGACCTGACCATGCTCGCGGCGATGATCACGATCTTCGTCCAGTGGATCAAGGACTCCGACCGGGAGGCGAAGCGGGTGGACCGCGCACTGGACCGGGAGGACGCCCGACGCGCCCGCGCTGCAGGACTTGGCTACGATGACCCCCAGAGACAGTCTCGACCCATGGTCGACACCGACAATGCGAAGGAAGACCAATAATGAGCGATACCACCGTCAAGGTGCTGGTGTTCTCAGACAACCGGCAGGTACGCGAGCAGGTGCGGCTCTCGCTGGGCCGCAAGGTTGCGTCGGACCTGCCTGAGATCGAGGTCTTCGAGGTCGCCACCCAGGGCGCGCTGCTCCGCACCCTGGACGCCGGCACCGATTACGCGTTGATGATCTTCGACGGCGATGCCCAGCCCTCCGGTGGCTTCGGCATGGCCCACCAGATCAAGGAGGAGTACGCCGACAGCGCGCCCATCCTCCTGCTCGTGGCCCGTGAAGCGGACGCCTGGCTCGCCTCCTGGACCCGCGCCGACGCCGTCGCCCCGTTCCCCATCGACCCCGTACAGCTGCCACAGCAGGCCGCCCACCTCATCCGTGCCCGGCTTGCGCAGGTCGCCTGATGTCGACGAGCTACACCTGGCCCGACATCCTGACCGGCCTGGTGCGGCGCGAGGGCCTCGAAGCCACCGCCGCCACCTGGGCACTCAACGAGATCCTCTCCGGGCGCGCCTCGGAGGTGCAGATCGCGGCCATGCTGACCGCGCTGCGCGCCAAGGGCGAGACCGAGGATGAGATCGCCGGCCTGGCCGATGCGATGCTCAACAACTCGACCCCCATCTCGCTCAACCCCGACGCCGTCGACGTCGTGGGCACGGGCGGTGACCGCGCCAACACCGTCAACGTCTCGACCATGGCCGCCATCGTCGCGGCCGGCGCCGGCGCCAAGGTCGTCAAGCACGGCTCCAGGGCGGCCTCCTCGCAGTCCGGTACCGCCGACACGCTTGAGGCCCTCGGCGTCAACCTGGAGGTCGACCCCTCCAAGCAGGCCGGGATCCTCGACGAGGCCGGCATCTCCTTCCTGTTCGCCGCGATGTACCACCCGGCGATGAAGGAGGTCGCGGGCGTCCGCAGGAAGCTGGGCATCCAGACGACCTTCAACTTCCTCGGGCCCCTCGCCAATCCGGCCCGCCCCCGCGCCATGGCGCTCGGCGTCGCCAACGACGACATCGCGCCGGTCATCGCCCGAGTGCTCGCCGAGCGCGGCACGCGCGGCATGGTCTTCCGCGGCTTCGACGGGCTCGACGAACTCACCACCACGTCGGAATCCGACGTGTGGCTGATCGCCGAGGGCCGTGTCTTCCGGACCGTCCTCGACCCACGAGGCCTCGGCCTGCAGCCGTCCTCGCCGTTCGAGTTGGAGGGTGGCCCGCCGGAGCACAACGCCCAGGTGGTGCGCGACGTCGTGGCCGGCAAGCCTGGCCCGGTGCGTGACATCGTGGTGCTGAACGCCGCCGCGGCGCTGCTCGCCTACCGGGGGATCTCCACGGTCACTGAACTGATCGAGCAGATGCGCCCCGCTCTCGAGGCCGCCAACGAGTCCATCGACAGCGGCAGCGCCGCCCGGACCCTCGAAACGTGGATCGCCGCCACTAACCGGTAGCCGACACCACCGAGGCCACCACTGGGCCCAGCCACAGGGCGGGCCCGAAGGGGAAGTGCTGCGGCCGCGAGGCGCCCCCACGGGCCCACACCGCGTGCCCAATCCCGTGGAGCGCGCCGAGCACCGTGCCGGCCAGCAGCGCCGTCGTCCACGTGCCCACGCCCGCCTGCCCGCTGACGGCGCCAATCAGCAGCGCGAGCCGCACGTCGCCGAACCCCAGGGTGGGGGAGAGGCGCCACGCGGCGTAGAAGAACAGGAACGCGCCCGCCGCGCCCAGCGTGGCACCCACCCCGGCTCGCCAGTCAGCCACCGTCAACGGGACCAGCCCGACCGCCATCGCAGCTGTCACCAGCGCGTTGAGCCGCTTCGGCAGGAACGTGGTGCGCAGGTCCACCGTCACCAAGGGAAGGCCGAGCGCGACGTAGGGAGCCCAGAGCCACAGCCGGTACGACGGTTCGAGCCACGTGACCATCGCGGCGACGGCGACGGCGGCGAGTGCGATGGCGAGGGTGGACCTCGCGGTCACGAGCGCCGCCAGGTCAGGGGCCTCCGGGTCGTCGATGCGGATCCGCGGCACGACGCAGCGCCACGTGAGGACGGCCACGGCGAGGATCCCCAGCCCAGTGAGCGACTGCATACCCACACAATAGGACCGGGCCCCGACCATGAGTC
>DURG01000285.1 GCA_012837465.1 Propionibacterium sp.
CGGCCGCAGTCGCTCCGCCAGGTGGGTGTCGAGGATGCGAGAACACTCGGCCACGCCGTCGACCCATAGCCGCCCGGCGTCCTCGTCGGCGGGGTCGGAGACCAGCTTGATCAACTCCACCGGCACGCCGTGGCGGCGGGCCACCCAGGCGACTGCGTAGCCCTCCATGTCCACCAGGTCAGCCATCTCCGCGAGCCGGGCGCGCACGGCGGAATCCTCGACGAACAGGTCACCGGTGGCCAGCACCGGCCCATCGTCGGCCACCGTGATGGGCGGGTAGGCCACTCCCCCGGTGAGGTCGGCGACCGCAGAGTGGGAGAAGTCGTGCAGCAGCACGGAGCCGACGCGGTGCACGCCGGTGACGCTGCCCAAGGAACCTGCGGTGCCGATGTTGATCACCGAGGCCGGCTTCACGTCGCCGACGAGGGCCTCGGTGAGCGCCGCGACGGTGTTGATACGGCCGATCCCGGTGAGCAGGATCGGTAGATCGGCGCTCAGGTGCTCGGCCTCCTGGCGAGTGGCGACGACGAGCAGCGGCGCTTCGGGGTCTACGGGCCTGAGCAGTTCGGGAGTGGTCATGGACATCAGGCTATCTGCCGAGCGATCGGCGATGATGGAGGTCATGTTGGAGCAACCCGAACAGATCGCCCAGGCCTTCGTCGAGGCTTGGGAGGATCGCGACCCGGACGCCATCGCGGCCCTGTTCGTCGCGGACGCAGATTTTGTCAACGTCACGGGGTTGTGGTGGCACGATCAGCCCTCCATCAGACGCGCCCACGCCCGCGGTTTCCGGGTGATGTTCGGCAAGTCGACGATGCGGCTGGTGGCGACGCGGGTTCGCGATCTGGGTGAGGTCGCCGTCGTGCATGCGCACTGGGCGATGACCGGGCAGACCACTCCCGACGGAGGCACCGCTGATGGCAGGGAGGGGATCTTCACCTTCGTCGTCGAACGCCAGGGAGACGACGGGTGGCTTGCTGTGAGCGCTCAGAACACGGATCGCGTGCCGGGGGCGGAGACGATGGTCGCGGAGGGCGACGGACTGACTCCTCGCGACTATCTGGGGAAACGATCCGCACCATCCGTGGAGGGCTGAGACACCCCTCGACCAGCCGCGAGTGGGAGGCTCAGGAGATGGATCGTCTGCGGCGGCCCATGGTTGGGGAAAGAAGTGCCGGCGGCCAGTCTCGTCAGTGGGGCGACGGCTCCGACTGCGCGATCTCCTCCGCCGGGCGGTAGCGCGCCAGCGCCGCATGCTCCACGGCGCTGCTGCGCAGCAACCAACTCGTGGCGAACGCCATCAGCGCCACCGTCTCCAGGAACAGGATCGGCTTGTACTTGCCCAGCATGAAGTAGATCTCCACGGGCAGGAACGTCCACAGCACCATCAGGAGCACGGCGATGATCATCGTCGCCCCGCTCACGCCGTAGATCACCAGGTTGCGGCCCATGTCACGGTTCGGGATGGCGCTCATCGGGAACAGGATCAGGCAGAAGACGGCCAGGGCGGTGAGGAAGACCGCGGCCGCGATGTTGTGGATCCAGTAGGTGATGTCGACCCCGACGACGCATTGCAGCAACGTGCAGCTCCAGTCCGCACCCCGGGGTTTGAGGGGCGCGAGGGCCGTGAGCGCCGCGGCGACCGACGCGATCTTGGCCACCACCCGATCCGCCCGCAACTCCGGATTGGTCGGGTGGTAGCCGCGGTAGGACCAGAGGAACAGCGCGAGCGCGCTCAGCGTCCCGACGAAGACGTCGCGCACCGGTGTGTAGTAGTACTCCGAGATGCTGCCGCGGATGCCTTCGCCGCTGAGGATGCTCCAGCCGATGAGGAACAGGGGGAGGAAGAAGCTGAGGACGGCGATCACGCGTTGCTGCGTGATGAAGGTCCAACCGAGCTGCTGGTGGCTACTGGGCCTGGCTTCCTTCTGCACACCGCTCACCTCCGTCCCCGCTCGACCCAGTCAGGATACTTGCGCTCATCCGCCCGTCAACCGCGAAAGGAAATCCGCGATCTCGGCCCAGTACTCGGCCGAGTTCTCCCACATGATCGAGTTGTGGTCGCCGCTCTCGAAGATCCGTAGGCGGCTGTCGCCCGCCCACTGGTGCAGCAACTGGCCGTGCCGGACGTCGACGATGCCGTCGTGGCGCGTGTGCAGGATCAGCGACGGCCCAGCGTAGCCGCGCATCTTGGCCTCGTGGTCGAGGCGGGCCTCGGCCGCCTCGAACTCCTCGCGGGAGGCCCCGATCTCCTGCGGCCGCACCCGGAGCAGGATCCGCTCCATGGCGTCGGCGATGCCACTCTCAAGGATCAGGCCGCCAATCGACGGGAACCTCCTCACCGCCTCAAGCGCAAAGATCGAACCGACGGAACGACCCATGACGACGAGGCTCTCGGGCTCCCCCGCGGCCCCCACCACCGCAGCCACATCGTCGAGCATCTTCCCTAGGAGGGGCTCCCCCGTCGAGCCGCCGTAGCCGCGATACTCGGCCAGGAACAGGCCCCATCCGAGTTGGTGGAAGGCCAACTCCAACAGGCCCTGCCAGGCGCCGGCGGTCTCGCCGTTGCCGTGGAAGAAGACGACGGTGGGTTGGGTCCCTCGATACTCGCCCGCTCGTTCCTCGCGGGCGAACTCGGGACCCGGTGGATACTCGCCCGCTCGTTCCTCGCGGGCGAACTCGGGACCCGGTGCGGGGTGGTGGGCGCAGGCCAGCGTGGCGCCGTC
>DURG01000005.1 GCA_012837465.1 Propionibacterium sp.
CCGCGACGACTGATCGGTCCCTGAGCGTGCCCCGCGACGACTGATCGGTCCCTGAGCGTGCCCCGCGACGAAGGAGCCGGGCACGACGAAGGGCGCCCGTAGCCTGTGTGACACCTGAACCACTGTGGCCAAGGTGTCAGACCAGCTGCGGGACCCCATTGTCGTTCGGTGGCTCGCAAGCTCGCACGCGAACGCTCAGGGAGCGAGTTTCCCCCACAGTTCGTCGACCTGGCGGACGGTCGACGACTGGTCGCCGTCGTTGTCGATGACGTGCGTGGCCACGCCGCAGCGCTCGGTGCGGCTGGCCTGCGCTCGCACGCGCTGACGCGCCTCCTCCATGCTCAGGTCGTTTCGCTTCATGAGGCGCTTCACCTGGGTCTGGGTCTGCACGTCGACGACGATGATCTCCTCGAAGTCGCGGTCCAGGCCGGTCTCCACCAGCAGGGGGATGACGTGCACCACCACTGCCCCGTCGGGCGCCTCGGCCTCCAGTTCGAGCGAGCGCGCCCTCACCAGCGGGTGCACGATGGCGTTGAGGTCTGCGCGGGCGTCGTCGTCGGAAAAGATGATCGCACCCAGCTTCGGCCGGTCCAGCGTGCCATCCTCACGAAGGACTTCCCTCCCGAACCGTTCGACGACGGCAGCCAGGCCCGGGGTGCCCGCTTCCACCACCTCACGGGCGATGACATCAGAATCGATGATGATCGCACCGCGCTGGCGCAGTTCGTCGGCGACGAAGGATTTGCCCGACGCGATGCCTCCCGTTAGCGCAATCCGCATTTTCTCGACCTTCCCAATGTAGTCTGACAAGGACTGGGACAGATTGCGACACTGAAAGGAATCACCATGGCACGTATCCTCTGGATCGTTCTCGTCGTGCTCGTCATCCTATGGCTGATCGGCTTCCTGATGCAGATCGGCGGCAACTTCATCCACACGCTGCTCGTCATCGCCGTCATCATCCTGATCATCAACCTCGTGACCGGACGGCGCGGCGTCTGATTTTCGACGCACCCTCAACACGCAGCGAGGCCCGCCCCACAACTGGGGCGGGCCTCGCTGCTGCTAGCTCAATCAGCTACCGGCGAGCTTCTCGCGCAGTGCCTGCAGCGACTCGTCGGAAGCGAGCGAACCCTCGGACTCGGTCTCGGTGACGTAACCGGTGCCAGCCTCGACAGCAGCCTCGCGGTCTGCGGATTCGGCGGACTCGACCTGGGCCTTGTGGGCCTCCCAGAGGGCGTGCGCCTGGGCGTACTGGGCCTCCCAAGCAGCGCGCTGCTCCTCGAAGCCTTCCTTCCAGTCGTTCGTCTCGGGGTCGAAGCCCTCGGGGTAGATGTAGTTGCCCTGCTCGTCGTAGGACGCCTGCATGCCGTACAGCGCGGGGTCGAAGTCGATCGCGGCGACGTCGATGCCCTCGTTGGCCTGCTTGAGCGACAGCGAGACGCGGCGACGCTCGAGGTCGATGTCGATGACCTTGACCATGCGGTCGTCACCGACGGCGACAACCTGCTCGGGGATCTCGACGTGACGCTCGGCGAGCTCGGACACGTGGACCAGGCCCTCGATGCCCTCACCGACGCGGACGAACGCACCGAAGGGAACCAGCTTGGTGACCTTGCCGGGCACGATCTGGCCGATCTGGTGCAGGCGGGCGAAGGTCTGCCACGGATCCTCCTGGGTGGCCTTCAGAGACAGGGAGACGCGCTCGCGGTCCATGTCCACCTCGAGCACCTCGACGGTGACGGGCATGCCGACCTCGACGACCTCGTTCGGGTGGTCGATGTGCTTCCAGCTGAGCTCCGAGACGTGCACGAGGCCGTCCACGCCGCCAAGGTCGACGAACGCGCCGAAGTTGACGATGGAGGACACGGCGCCCTCGCGGACCTGGCCCTTCTGCAGGGTCTGCAGGAAGTCCGAGCGGACCGCGGACTGGGTCTCCTCGAGGTACTGGCGACGGGACAGGACCACGTTGTTGCGGTTCTTGTCCAGCTCGATGATCTTGGCCTCGAGCTCCATGCCGACGTAGGGCTGGAGGTCGCGGACGCGACGCATCTCAACGAGCGATGCGGGCAGGAAGCCGCGCAGGCCGATGTCGACGATCAGGCCGCCCTTGACAACCTCGATGACGGAGCCGGTGACGACGCCATCCTCTTCCTTGATCTTCTCGATCGTGCCCCAGGCGCGCTCGTACTGTGCGCGCTTCTTGGACAGGATGAGGCGGCCTTCCTTGTCCTCCTTGGTCTGGACGAGGGCCTCGATCTCGTCACCAACCTGGACGACGTCGAACGGGTCGACGTCGTGCTTGATGGAGAGCTCCTTCGAGGGGATGACGCCTTCGGTCTTGTAACCGATGTCGAGCAGGACCTCGTCCCGGTCGACCTTGACGACGGTGCCGGAGACGATGTCCCCGTCGTTGAAAGAAATGATGGTGGCGTCAACCGCGGCGAGGAAGTCGTCGCGCGTGCCGATGTCATCGACTGCGACAGTCGAGGCCTCAGTGGAGGAGGTCATGTAGTAGGGCTCCGAAGATAGATTGGATGGACTTGTTGCGCCGCGGCCCTGGTGCACACCTCTACTCGGTCCGAGAGATTGCAGGCCACAGTGCCCAATCAGCCTACCTCCCACCCCCGATCAAGAGCAACCTGGGGCCGCAGATGGACAACCGCAGTACTTTAGCGACTTTGGGTTGGCCGTGCCAATGTTTATCCTTGTCAACGTGACCCACACTCTCGAACAGCAACCGAAGTCCCGCACCAAGCTGATCGTCGCCGCGACGGCGCTCGTTCTGGTCCTCGGGCTGTTGGTCTTCGCCCTCACCCGCGGTGGTTCCTCGACTGCCGAGCCGTCGCCCGATCAGGAGACCATGGCGGCCAGCACGACGCCGACGCCGTCCGAGACGGTCACCGACGTGGCACCGCCGGCACCTGCGACGGAGTCGGCCACCGCCGCCGTCCCGGCCTCCCCCGCGCCGACGGCGACCGAGGCATCGGTTGATCCGAGGCTGGCCGAGTGCACCGCGGTCACGGAAGGCTTCGTGCCCTACCGTTTCTCGATCGATTCGCTCAACGCGGACGAGAAGGTCATCGCGCTGGACCTCGACAAGGACGGCAACATCGCCGCTCCCCCGTTCGACCAGCCGCGGACCGCGTCGTGGTGGAGCGGCGGCCCGATGCCCGGCGACGATGCGGGCAAGGCCGTGATGTCGATCCACACCTACAACCCGAGCCTGCCGCCCGCGCTGGGCAACTACATGTACGAGGGCGGGCAGTCGCAGCTGGAGCCGGGCGACCTCATCAAGCTGTACGGCCGCGACGGCCAGGTGCAGTGCTACGAGTACACCGAGGTCAAGAAGATCTGGGTCGACGAGTACGACCCGGACTCCGACGTCATGGTCGACTTCGAGGGCGACCCGGAGCTGGCGATCGTGATCTGCTGGGACTTCGACGACAAGACCCGCGACTGGGATTCGCGGATCCTGTTCTACTTCGACCCCATCGTCCCCGCCTAGCCACAGTCGATCCCTGAGCCGGGCGCCTGCTCGGTCCCTGAGCGTCGCCGGCGCCACCGAAGAGCACACCGCGCCAACGCAGATTCCGCTCCGCCACCGAAATGGTTCCCCGCCAACGACATATCGCAGGTGAGGACAGGTATCGGCGGCGACGACGAATGAGGGTTGGCGCCGACGCCGCAGCGTTGGCGACGAGGGGATCAGCGTTGGCGGCGGCACCCACCCAGACCACGGATCAGCCTGGAACGCGGGCCCGCCGACGGATCAAGCAGGGGCTGATGGGGGCCCGACAGGGTTAGGCGGGCGTTGTGGACCCCGATCCCTCAACCCCAACCAGGAACAACAACCGCAGATCGGGATCCACATGGGCGGGGAGGGCCCCCATCAGACCCTGCGGAAACACGCTGGGGTACAGGCCCAAGATCGGCTGCGGCAGCCCCTTCGGTACATTCGCTCGTCCCCTACGAACCCTCAGGACAACGCCCTTCGTCGTTCGCTGGTGCTCGCGCTCAGGGGCCGGGTTTCAGTGGGCGGCGGACTGCCAGTTGTCGCCCACGCCGATCGAGACCTCGAGGGGCACGAGGAGCTTCGCGGCCCCACCCATCTCGCGGGCGACCAACTCCGTGATGGCTTCCCGCTCACCCGGGGCGATCTCGAGGACCAGCTCGTCGTGGACCTGCAGCAGCATCCGGCTGGCGAACCCACCGTCGGCGAGCGCGCGGCCCAGATTGATCATGGCGACCTTGATCACGTCGGCGGCCGAGCCCTGGATCGGAGAGTTCAGCGCGGCGCGCTCCGCCATCTCGCGGCGCTGCCGGTTCGTCGTCGTGAGGTCCGGCAGGTAGCGACGGCGCCCGAGCATGGTCTCGGTGTAGCCGACGCGGCGGGCCTCGTCGACGATGTCGGCCAGGTACTTGCGCACCCCGCCGACGCGGTCGAAGTAGTCGTCCATCAGCCCGCGGGCCTCGCCGACGCTGATCTTGAGCTGGTTGGACAGGCCGAAGGCGCTCAGCCCGTAGGCCAGGCCGTAGTTCATGGCCTTGATCTTGGCGCGCATCTCGCCCGAGACGTCCTGGGGCTCGACGCCGAAGACCAGCGACGCCATCTCGCCGTGGAAGTCGCGGCCGGACTCGAACGCGTCGATCAGACCCGGATCCTCGGAGCCGTGGGCCATGATGCGCATCTCGATCTGCGAGTAGTCCGCCGACATCAGCGACTCGTAGCCCTCCCCCGGCACGAAGGCGGTGCGGATCTGGCGTCCGACCGACGTCCGGATGGGGATGTTCTGCAGGTTCGGGTCGGTCGACGACAAGCGCCCCGTGGCCGCGATGGTCTGCATGTAGGTGGTGTGGATGCGGCCGTCGTCGCCGACGGTGGCGAGCAGCCCGTCGACGGTCTGGCGCAGCTTGATCCGGTCGCGGTGCGCGAGGAGGTGGCCGAGGAACGGGTGCTCCGTCTTCTCGAACAGCTGCTCGAGCGCCTCGGCGTTGGTCGTGTAGCCCGACTTGGTGCGGCGGGTCTTCGGCATGCCCAGTTCGTCGAACAGGACGCCTTGCAGCTGCTGCGGTGACCCGAGGTTGACCTCGTGGCCCAGCACGTCGTAGGCGGCCTGCTGGGCCTCTTGGACGGCGCGATCGAACTCATCACGGAGCGCCCGGAGCCGGTCCACGTCGACGGCGATGCCGAGCTTCTCCATGGTGGCCAGGGTCCGCTGCAGCGGGAGTTCCACCTCGCCCATGAGCGCGGTGGCGTTGCGCTCGGCGAGTTGTCCCGTCAGGACCTCGGCGAGGTCGTGGACCGCGCGGGCGTGCAGGAGGGCGGTGTCGACGGAGGCATCGTCCTCCTCCGCGAAGTCGAAGCTGGCCTGCACGTCGTCGTCGGCGGGCTGCTCGACGGCGAGTTCGCGGTGCAGGTAGCGCACGACGAGGTCGGACAGGTCGTAGGTGCGTTGGTCTGGGCGCAGCAGGTAGGCGGCCAGCAGGGTGTCGAGCTGCACGCCGTCGAGGTCCCAGCCGCGGCTCCAGCAGGCCAGCGTGGGGCCCTTGGCCTCGTGGACCAGCTTGGGGCGCGACGGGTCGGCGAGCCACTCGGCCAGCGCCGCATCATCGTCCGGGGTCAGGTCCGCAGTGTCGACGTACGCGCCACTGCCGTCCGAGGCAGCGAGGGCGACTCCGGTGAGGTCGCCCTCCCCAGCGCCCCAGGTGCCGACGAAGTGCACGGCGGTGGGCTCCACCGCGTGCTGGGCCAGCCACTCTGCGACGGCGCCCGCAGCGAGGCGGGAGCCCTCGACGGTGAACGTCTCGGTGGCCGCGGGCTCGGCCGCGGCCGTGGCCTCGATCAGCCGCTCGCGCAGGACACGGAACTCGAGCGCGTCGAACAGTTCGTGGACGCGTTCGCGGTCCCAGTCGACCCGCTGGGTGTCCGGCAGCGCCAGGTCGAGTTCCAGGTCGCGCAGCAGCGCGTTGAGGCGGCGGTTGCGCACCACGTCGTCGAGGTGGTCGCGCAGCGACTGGCCGGCCTTGCCCGGCACCTGCTCGGCGCGGGCGACGATGTTGTCGAGGCCGTCGTACTGCGCGATCCACTTCGCGGCCGTCTTGGGGCCGACGCCGGGCACGCCCGGCAGGTTGTCGCTGGTCTCCCCCACCAGCGCCGCCAGCTCCGGGTAGCGGGCGGGCGGCACGAGGTACTTCTCCTCCACCGCCGCGGGGGTCATGCGGGCGAGGTCGGAGACGCCGCGACGCGGGTAGAGCACGGTGACGTGGTCCTGCACCAGCTGCATGGCGTCGCGGTCACCGGTGACGATGTAGACGTCGTAGCCATCGGCGGCGGCCTCGGTCGACAGCGTGGCGATCAGGTCGTCGGCCTCGTAGCCGGCCTTCTCGATGTGCCTGATGTTGAGCGCGTCGAGCACGTCCTTGACGAGGGCCACCTGGCCCTTGAACTCGTCGGGCGACTTCGCACGGTTGGCCTTGTATTCGGGGTACTGCTCGGTGCGGAACGACTCGCGCGCCACGTCGAAGGCGACGACGACGTGGGTGGGCTGCTCGTCGCGCAGCACGTTGATCAGCATCGACGTGAAGCCGAACACGGCATTGGTGTGTTGGCCGGTGCTGGTGGCGAAGTTCTCCACCGGCAATGCGAAGAAGGCGCGGTAGGCCACGGAGTGTCCGTCGATGAGCAGGAGTTTCTTCGCGTCAGTCACAAGTCGAAAGCCTACCCCGTGGCAGAGTACGGAGCCATGAACTCGATTCCCGACTGGGCGGCGGACCAGGTTTCCCCGCTCGACGACAAGCTCGGCCTGACCATCACCGAACTCACGCCGGAGCGCGTCGTCGGATGGATTCCCGTCGAAGGCAACGAGCAGCCGTTTGGCCTGCTGCACGGCGGTGCCAGCGGCGTCGTGGTCGAGACCTTGGCCTCCATGGGCGCGATGGCGCACGGGTGGCCGGACCGGGTGGGCGTGGGCGTGGACCTCAACGTGACGCACCTGCGCCCGGCCAAGGAGGGCCGAGTGACCGGCACCGCCACGGCTCTCCACCTGGGCCGCAACATGGTCAGCTACCAGGTGGAACTGGTCGACGACGACGGGCGGGTCACCGCCACGGGCCGGTTGACGTGCCACATGATCAACCGGCGCTGACGTTCCCTGAGCGCCCGCAGCGCGATCGACGCCTCGTCCACCGGGCTCAAGGCCACAGTCACGCTGCGGCGGCCCTTCGTCGTCGCTGGCTCGTTCCTCGCCGGCGACGCTCAGGGACCAACTACTTCTTCTTGTGCGAGATGACGCCCTCGGCGACGTCGCGCATCGACTTGCGCATGTCCATGGCGGTCTTCTGGATCCAGCGGAACGCCTCGGGCTCGGTGAGGCCCAGATCCTGCTGCAGGATGCCCTTCGCGTGGTCGATGACCTTGCGGGACTCGAGGCGGTCCTCGAGGCTGGCGAGCTCGTCCTCGATGGCGGCGATCTCCTGGAAGCGGCCCATGGCGATCTCGATGGCGGGCACCACGTCGGACGCGCCGAACGGCTTCACGACGTAGGCCATGGCGCCGGCGTCGCGGGCACGCTCGACGAGGTCGCGCTGGCTGAAGGCAGTGAGCATGACGATGGGCGCGATGCGCTCCTCGGCGATGATCTCGGCCGCCGTGATGCCATCCATCTTGGGCATCTTGACGTCCATGATCACGAGGTCGGGCACGAGCTCGCGGGCGAGCTTGACTGCTTCCTCGCCGTCGCCGGCCTCGCCGACCACGTCGTAGCCTTCCTCGGTGAGGAGCTCGACGAGGTCGAGCCTGATGAGGGCCTCATCCTCGGCTACCAGTACTGTGGGATTCTTCTTCGTCATTTCTAGCGGCACTTTTCCCTCGCCACGGGAGGCGAGCTTCGTCGGTCAACCTGATTGAATAGTACTCGGCTTTGCAAGAACATGCCTACTCAGGGCGGTAGAGCGCCAAGTGGCGGGTCTGTGGCACAATATGGGAGCCCCCGGCGCCCGGGTGGCGGAATGGTATACGCGGACGGCTCAAACCCGTCTGGTCGCAAGACCGTAGGGGTTCGACTCCCCTCCCGGGCACGACGAGAACACCCCGCCAGTTGCCTGGCGGGGTGTTCTGGGTTTGGGGGCTCAGTTGGCCTCGCCCAGCTCCTTGACCTTGTGGACGCGGAGGTTGTTCGTCTTGCCGGGGATGCCCATCGGGGAGCCGGAGACGATGACGATGCGCTCGCCGACCTCGATCATGCCGCGGTCACGCAGGTGCTTGTCGACGGCCTCGACGACCTCTTCCTGGGCGTTGAACTCAGGGGTGACCTGGGTGTCGACGCCCCACGAGAGGGTCATGGTCTGGCGGGTGGCCTTCTCCGGGGAGAACACGAGCATCGGGATGGGCGAACGCAGGCGCGAGATGCGGCGGCCGGTGTCACCCGACTTGGTGAACGCCACCAGGTAGCGGGCGCCGATGCGCTCGGCGACCTCGGCGGCGGCCTTCGCCAGGATGCCTCCGGTGGTGTGCGGATCCCAGTCGATGATGTGGATCTCCGCGTGGCCCTCGCGCTCCGTCTTCTCGACGATGCGGGCCATGGTGGAGACGGTCTCGACGGGGTACTCGCCGATGGAGGTCTCGCCCGAGAGCATGACCGCGTCGGCGCCGTCGAGGATGGCGTTGGCGACGTCGGAGGTCTCGGCGCGCGTGGGGCGCGGGTTGGAGATCATCGACTCGAGCATCTGGGTGGCCACGATCACCGGCTTGGCCCACTTGCGGGCGGCGCGGATGATCTTCTTCTGGACGAGCGGGACCTCTTCGAGCGGCAGTTCGACGCCGAGGTCACCTCGGGCGACCATGAACGCGTCGAAGGTGTCGATGATGTCCTGCAGGTTGGAGATGGCCTGCGGCTTCTCGAGCTTGGCGATGACGGGGACGTGGCGCCCCTCCTCGTCCATGATCTCGTGGACGCGGTTGATGTCGTCGGCCCGGCGCACGAACGACAAGGCGACCATGTCGACATCCTGGTTCAGCGCCCAGCGCAGGTCGCGCTCGTCCTTCTCGGAGAGGGCGGGGACGGACACGGCGACACCGGGCAGGTTGATGCCCTTGTTGTTCGAGACGGGGCCTTCGACGGTGACCTCGCAGACCACGTCGGTCTCGGTGACCGCGACGGCGCGGAGTCCGACCTTGCCGTCGTCGATCAGGATGGGGTCGCCGACGTTCACGTCACCGGGGAGGCCCTTGTAGGTGGTGGAGCAGCGCTCCTCGTCACCCAGGATGTCGTCGGTGGTGATGGTGAATCGGTCCCCCACCTTCAGGAACGGCTTGATGTCGTCCTGGAAGCGGCCCAGGCGGATCTTGGGGCCTTGGAGATCTGCGAACACGCCGACGGTCTTGCCGGTCAGCTCAGCTGCCTCCCGGACGTTCTTGATCCGCTGCAGGTGCTCCGGGTAGTCGCCGTGGCTCATGTTGAGACGCGCGACGTTCATGCCGGCGTTCAGCAGCTCCACAAGGCGGTCAACGGTATCGGCGGACGGGCCGAGGGTACATACGATCTTTGCTCTACGCACGAAGTTCACCCTACCTGAAACGGTCGCTGGACCATACGTGGGCACCCTTTGTTCACCTTGTCTGCGCAATCCCGTCGCGCACCAGTTCGAGCGCATGGGCCAGATCCGCCGGGTACGGCGAGGTGAATCGGACCGGGTCACCCGACGTGGGATGCGTGAACCCGAGTTCGACGGCGTGCAGCCACTGGCGCACGAGCCCGAGGCGTTCGGCCATGCCCGGGTCGCTGCCGTACAGCGGGTCCCCGACGCAGGGGTGCCCGATGGCGGCCATGTGGACGCGGATCTGGTGCGTGCGTCCGGTCTCGAGGTGGATCTCCAACAACGTCGCAGCCCGGTGGGCCTCGAGTGTCTCGTAGTGGGTCACGGAGTGGCGGCCACCCTCGACGATGGCCATCTTCCACTCGGCACCGGGATGGCGCCCGATGGGTGCCTCGATCGTGCCGGAGAACGGATCGGGGTGGCCCTGCACCAGGGCGTGGTACACCTTCTCGACGACGCGGTCGCGAAACGCCTGCTTCAACACGCTGTAGGCGACCTCGGACTTCGCTACCACCATCAGCCCGCTGGTGCCGACGTCGAGGCGCTGGACGATGCCCTGGCGCTCCGCGGCCCCGGAGGTGGCCACCTGCACGCCGGCCGCGGCAAGGTGCTCCACGACGGACGGCCCCTCCCAGCCCAGGCTGGGGTGCGCGGCGACCCCGACGGGCTTGTCGACGACGACGATGTCCGCGTCCTGGTGCACGATCGCGACGCCGTCGGCCAGTTGGGGACTGACCTGGACGCCCACCGGGGCCGAGTCGTCGAGTTCGAGCAGTTCTCCCCCGCGCACCCGCTGGGAGCCCTTGGTGACGACGGCGCCGTCCAGCGTGACGTGGCCCTCACCGATGAGGCCCTCGATGCGGGAGCGGGAGTAGCCGGAGACCCGGGCGGCGACCGCGTCGACGCGGTCCCCCGCCAGCCCGTCGGGCACCAGGAAGACGCTCACGCGGCCTTCTCCTTGTCCCTCTCCCGCACCTCGGTGACGATGCTGGAGATGATGATCAGGCCGGCCGCGACCGTGATGCAGATGTCCGCCCAGTTGAAGATCGCGAAGTTGGGCACCTGGAACATGTCGATCACGTGGCCGTGCAGGGGCGCTGGCGGCTCGAAGATGCGGTCGACGAGGTTGCCGGTGATGCCGCCCAGCAGCAGGCCGAGCACGATCGCGTGCCACACCTTCGTGATGCGGGTCAGCGCCACCAGGCAGCCGATGGTGGCGAGGATCGCGAAGATGCTGAACACGATCGTGGCCCCGGAGCCCATCCCGAAGGCGGCGCCGGGGTTGCGGATGAGGTTGAGGCCGAGGAGGTCGCCGACGAGCGGCACCCGTCGGCCGGGCTCGAGGTACTCGACGGAGGCGGCCTTGATGAGTTGGTCGACCGCCAGCATGGTCAGGCCGAGGCCGCCGGCGAGCAGGCCGACGCCCCAGCGCCCCTTGGTCAGCGCCTTTCCTCGCGCTGCTTGCAGGTCACGCAGAGGGTGGCGCGGGGGAAGACCTGGAGGCGACCCTTGCCGATGGGCTGGTTGCAGACCTCGCAGAGCCCGTACTCGCCGGAGTCGAACAGGTGGAGGGCCAGGCGGGACTGCTCGGCCATCTCGCGCACGTTCTGGGCGAGGGAGAGTTCCTGGTCGCGCTCGAAGTTGCTGGAGCCGACGTCGACCGGGTCACGGCCGGCGCCGTCGGTGCCGCCGGTCATCAGGGCGGCGAGCTCTGCCTCGGTCTGCTCGATGCGGCGTTCGAGCCGCTCGAGTTCCTCGACGAGTTCGGTGCGCTGTTCCGCCACCTCTTCGGCGGTCCAGGGCTCCTCGCCCTCGAGGACAGGCAGGACCACCTGGTTGTCAGCGGTCTTCTTCGACGGCATGGCTGCTCTTTCTCGCAGAACGGATATCTGGTTCGGGAAGGTTACACCAGTATGGGCGCAACGCAACAGACCGGCCCGGAAGTGGGCCGGTCTGTTGCGGAAATACGTGGCTGACTAGCCCTGATCCCCATGGGCGAGCGCGTCGAGACGGGGGGTCTCGGACTCGTTGCGCTGGGCGAGTTCCGGCACATCGCCGGGCTCGGGACGGTCGTCGTTGAGCGACGCGAGGAAGCGCTGCAGCGAGCCGACGAGGTTCTCGCGGTAGCTCGACTCGAAGCCGCGCAGGGCATCGACCTTGCCGGTCAGTTCGCCCTGCTCGCGCTCGAGGTCGGAGAAGAGCTCGTGGCGACGCTCGTTGGCCTGGCGGTCGACGTCGGCGGCGCGGGCCTCGGCCTCGTTGGTCATCTGCTCGGCGTTGACGCGGGCCTCGGATTCGACGCGCTCGGCCTTGGTGCGGGCGTCGGTCTTGATCTCGGTGGCGCGCTGCTCGGCCTCGGCGATCTTGCGCTGCGCCTCGGCCTGGGCCTCGTTGACGAGCGTGGTGGCCTGATCGGTGGCCATCTGGAGCAGGCGGGTGACGGCCGGGGCCGCCTCCTCGGAGCTGGTGACGGTGATGGTCTCCGTGCCGCCGGAGACCTGGGTGACGCGTTCGGTGCGCTCGCGGTCGAACTCGCCGCGGACCTGCTCGAGCTGGTTGCGGAGCTGCTCGTTCTCGGCGGTCAACTCGCGCACGCGCTGTTCGGAGGCCTGCAGCGCGGAGTTGGAGTCGCCCGACTCACCGCTGCTGTCGAGGGCACCGTTGAGGCGCTCGACCTCGCTGCGGAGCGAGGCGATCTCGTCGTCCTTCTCCTGGAGGGAGTTACGCAGTTCCGAGTCGTCCACGACGGCGGGCTGCACGCTGGTCGACTGCACGGAGTCGAGCTCGCGGCGCATGCGCTCGCGCTCCTTCTCGAACTCGTCGAACGTCAGTTCCACCTTGTCGATGAAGGTGTCGACGTCGCCGACCTGGTAACCCGTTTCACCCCGCCGCGACATGCGGAATCGGATCTGGCGCACCTCGTCCAGGGTCAGACTCATGTTTGCTCCAATATCGTTGGTTCGAAGTCGTCCGGCAGCGCCGGTTGTCTCAGGTTAGCCTAGCCGCAACGCGACCTGCCAACACCTCAATCACCGGTCAAGAGTTAGAAACGCACATAACTGAGGATCAACTGCCCCAGGATCTGGAGCAGGATGAACAGCACCAGCACGCTCAGGTCGAGCGACGCGTTGCCCAGCCGCACCGGCTTGATCCAGCGGCGCAGGAACCTGATCGGCGGATCGGTGAGCGTGTAGATGAACTCCACCAGCACCAGCACGATGCCCTTCGGCTCCCAGCCCGGGACGAACATGGGGATCCAGGAGATGATGACGCGCGCCAGCAGCACCCAGATGTACAGGGTGATGAGCCACCAGAGGATCGCTGCTACCACAGGTCAGCTCTGGTTGAAGAAGCCGCCGGAGGCGATGCGCTCCTTGTCCTCCGGGCCCACCACGAGGTTGACCGGGCAGAGCAGGAACACCTTGCTGGAGACCCGCTCGATGTTGCCCTGGAGGCCGAACACGAGGCCGGCGGCGAAGTCGACGAGGCGCTTCTCCTCGCCGTCCTCCATGTCCGAGAGGTTCATGATGACGGGGATGCCGTCGCGGAAGTTCTCGCCGATGACCCGCGCCTCGTTGTAGGAGCGGGGCCGGACGCTGACGATGCGGCTCATGTCAGCCACCTCCTTCTGGGGTGCGGCCACGGGCGCCACCGGCTTGGGACGGCGCTGCGGCAGGGCCTGCACGCGGCTCACTTCCGCGCTGGGCTCATCTTCGTCGACGTAGACGTCGTCCGTCAGTTCGTCGTCAGCGTCGTTGATGTCGTCATCCTGATAGCGACCGTCCTCGACGAGTCCCATCCACGCGGCAAGCTTACGAACGCCCACGAGAAGTCTCCTTTGGTATTGATAACCAGAAGGCTAGCGCGCTGCACCCAAACTTCCCGTACGCGACGCACCGACGCGCCGCGATCACTTCATGAAGTCGGGCACGTCGAGGTCGTCATCGAACTGCGGGCGCTGCTGCTGCGGGGCCTGCTGCGGCTGCTGGAACGACGGCTGGCCCGGCATGGGATCGGCCTGGCGAGCGTTGCCCGACGGCTGGCCGGGGTTGGTCTGCTCCTGCTGCTCCACGGGGCGGGGCTGCTGCGGCTGCGGCTGCGACTGCTTCTGCGGCGGCTTGGGTGCCTGGCGCTGCTGCTGGGGGCGGCGCTGCGGCTGCCCACCGTCGAAGCCGGCGGCGATGACGGTGATGCGCACCTCGTCGCCCAGCGCGTCGTCGATGACGGTACCGAAGATGATGTTGGCCTCGTCGTGCGCGGCCTGCTCGATGAGCTGGGCGGCTGCGGAGACCTCGAACAGGCCCAGGTCCGAGCCACCGGCGATGGAGAGCAGGACGCCGTGGGCGCCGTCGATGCTGGCCTCCAGCAGCGGGGAGGAGATGGCCATCTCCGCTGCGGCGCGGGCACGGTCCTCGCCGCGGGCCGAGCCGATGCCCATGAGGGCCGAACCGGCCTGGCTCATGATCGACTTCACGTCGGCGAAGTCGAGGTTGATGAGGCCCGGCGTGGTGATCAGATCGGTGATGCCGGACACGCCCTGCATCAGCACCTGGTCCGCCTGCTTGAAGGCGTCGAGGATGGCGACCTGGTGGTCGGTCATCTGGAGGAGCTTGTCGTTGGGGATGACGATGAGGGTGTCCACCTCTTCGCGCAGCTGCTCGATGCCCACCTCGGCCTGCGAGGCGCGCCGCTTGCCCTCGAACGAGAAGGGGCGGGTGACCACGCCGATGGTGAGCGCCCCCAGCGAGCGGGCGATCTTCGCGACGATCGGCGCGGCGCCGGTACCGGTGCCACCACCCTCGCCTGCGGTGACGAAGACCATGTCGGCGCCCTTGAGTGCCTCCTCGATCTCGTCGGAGTGGTCGTCGGCGGCCTGGCGGCCCTTGCCCGGATCGGCGCCGGCGCCGAGGCCACGGGTCAACTCGCGGCCGATGTCGAGCTTGACGTCCGCGTCACTCATCAGGAGCGCTTGCGCATCCGTGTTGACGGCGATGAACTCCACTCCGCGGAGCCCTGCCTCGATCATGCGGTTGACGGCGTTGACGCCGCCGCCGCCGACACCGACGACTTTGATCACCGCGAGGTAGTTCTGAGATGCGCTAGCCATGGCCTAGAGACTATGGGGGCGCTCAAGGATCGTCCAACGGCGCGGCCAAATCATCCGATAATCACCTCAAGTCGCACTTCAGGGTTTGGGTTGAGGGTGCCCCACCGGCGTCACTTCGTCGTGGGGTGGCCGGGTGCGGATACGTCGTAGACCTCGGCCTCCACGGACAGCAGCGCGGCGACCACTTCGGCCTTGAGCTGCGACTCCTCGGCGCTCCCCCACACGACGGTGCGGCCGCCGTCGAGGATCAGCGAGATGCGGTCGACGGCGTCGGCCTGGATGGAGACGACCTCGGGGCGCACCTCGGGCGGGACGCTCGCGGCGACGGTGGCGACGTCGGCGAGCAGGCGTTGGCCGTCCTCGACGTCGGCGACCAGCGCCAGCAACTCCCCCTCGACCGGCTCGGGCGTGCGGTGGAAGGCGACGCCCTCCGGGTCGATCCAGTCGTAGGCCCCGTCGCGCTCGCGCAGGTAGGTGGCCTCACGCTCGGTCACGGCGATGGCGACGGTGTCGGGCAGTTGCCGCGACACGGCGACGGACTGCACCGGCGCGAGGTTCTCGATGCGTTGGGTGACGGCGCCGAGGTCCTGCGTGAGCAGGGGCTCGCCCAGCTCGACCTGGGCGGCTTCCTTCACCTCGTCGGCCGTGAGGAGGGTGGTGCCCTCCACGGTGACGTCGTTGGCCGCGAGCACCGTCGAGAAGAAGGCGAGGTAGACGCCGAGGCCGATGAGCAGGACGACGGCAGCGAGGCCCCCGCCCAGCCACAGCTTGCGTCGTCGCTCGGCGTCACGCTTCCCCTGGAGCGCCTTGGCGAACTCGCCGGGGGTCAGTGCCTCGCTCACGAGGCGTCTGGCCGCTGCTTCAGGAGATCCGCCAGCAACGGCCCGACGATCGTCACGTCGCCGCAGCCGAGCGTGATGATGAGATCGCCCGGCTCGGCGATCTCGTTGAGCGCGGCCGGCAGGTCGTACTTCTCCTTGACGTAGACCAGGTTCTCCTGGCCGTGCTTGCGGGCCGCGTCGACCACCAGTTCGCCGGTCACGCCGGGAACGGGATCCTCGCGGGCGCCACAGATGTCGTTGATCACGGCGATGTCGGCCAGTGTCATGACTTCGCCGAACTCGTCGGCGAAGTCGAGGGTGCGGCTGTAGAGGTGGGGCTGGAAGCAGGCGATGAGGCGGCCGGTGAGACCGGTGGCCTCGTTGCCCGCCGACGTGGCCCGGCGGGCCGCAGTGAGCGCTGCGCGGATCTCCGTCGGGTGGTGGGCGTAGTCGTCGTAGACGCGGATGCCCGCGGTGTCGGTGATGAGCTGGAAGCGGCGCAGGGTGCCCTCGAATCGGCCCAGCGCGTCGACGGCCTCATCGTGGGACAGGCCCAGCACGCGGCCCACCGCGTAGGCGGCCGACGCGTTGGCCAGGTTGTGGTTGCCGGGCACCTGCAGCACGATCGGGCCGGATTCGTCGCCGAAGGTGATGGTGGCCTCGACGCCGTTGCGGTTGGGCTTGACGTCGGTGATGCGCACGTCGGCGTCCTCGGCCTCGCCGTAGCGGATGATGTTGCGGGCTTCCCCCACCAGTTCCTCCGCCAGGGCCCGGGAACCGGGATCGTCGACGTTGATGACGACGTGCTGGACGTGCGGGCGGGTCGCGAAGGCCCGGAAGCCGTCCGCATAGGCCTCGGGCGTGCCCCAGTTGACGAGGTGGTCGGCCCCCACGTTGGTGATGACGGCGACCTCGGTGGGGTACTGCAGGAAGGAGGCGTCGGACTCGTCGGCCTCGACGACGAAGGCGTCGCCGGCGCCCATGGCGGAGCTGACGCCCGTCGTCGAGAGGGGGCCACCGATGACGTAGCTCGGGTCCTTGCCTGCCTCGCTCAGCATGACGGCGGTCATGGCGGTGGTGGTGGTCTTGCCGTGCGTGCCCGCGACGGACACGCCGCGCTTGCCCATCATGAGCGCGGCCAGGGCCGCGGAGCGGTGCCACACGCGCAGCCCGCGCTTGCGGGCCTCGACGAGTTCGACGTTGTTGGCGCGGATGGCCGAGGAGATCACCACGGTCTTCGCGTCCCCGACCTGCGATGCGTCATGGCCGACGTAGGTCTTGACGCCGACACGCTCGAGCCCGCGCAGCGCGGTGGAATCCGACTGGTCGGACCCGGAGGTCTTGATGCCGAGTTCGGCGTAGAGGCGGGCGATGCCGCTCATGCCGGAACCGCCTGCGGCGATGAAGTGGACGGGCCCCACCTGATCGGCGGGCACCACCTCGATGGGCTTCAGGAGCATGGCGCTGACCTTTCTCAGACGGCGTTGAGGACTGCGGCCGCGAGCGTGTCCGCTGCGTCCGCCGGGTACATGCTTCGGCACGTGGCCGACATCTGGGCGAGGCGCTGGGGATCGTCGAGGATCTCGGTCACGACGGTGCTCAGTCTAGCCCCGCTGATCTCGCCGTCGGGAACCAGCACGCCGCCCCCCGCGTCGACCAGTTCGGCCGCGTTCCTCCCCTGCTCGCCGTTGCCCCAGGGCA
>DURG01000286.1 GCA_012837465.1 Propionibacterium sp.
CACGGCCGGCGGGATCTTGGCCTCCCGTAGCCACTCGTTGGGGACGTTGAGGGCGGCGGTGTACTCGTCGTCGTCGAGGGCATCGTCGAACTCGGGCTCGTCCCCGAGGCCGTAGGCCCGATGCGGCGTCTCGTCGCTCATGCTGCTCCCTGCGTGCGTACTGCGGTAAGTGTAACCCTGGCCTGTTTGGCGCTCACCAATCGGCTCAGCTAGGCTGGTGCGGCACTGGAGGTGTCGCCTAGTCCGGTCTATGGCGCCCGCCTGCTAAGCGGGTTTCGAGCTTCAACTCGATCGCGGGTTCAAATCCCGCCACCTCCGCCAGTGTGAGCCCCCGGCCCGCCGGGGGCTCTTTTCATTCCCGAGGGCCAAACCAGGCCTGCGCGAGTCGCGTCGCGGTGGGGCGCAGGGTTTCGCCCGATTCGCTGGTCAACACGAGGCCGTACACCATCCGGATGGCGGCCTGCACGTCGTCGACGGTGAGGTCGGCGCGCACCTCGCCGGCGGCCGTCGCATACCCGAGGTGCTCCTCGAGGAGGCGCCGCAACCGGTCGATGGGCGTGGCGTCCGCCACCTCGCGCCGGGCCTGGACCGCCATCTCGACGAAGGCCGCCGATTCGGAGATCTGCTCGACGAGTCGCCACCACAGGCGCTCGAAGGAGCCCGGGCCCACCGTCGCGCACTCCGCCTCCATCTGCGACATGTTCTCGTCGAAGACTGCCAACGCCAGGTCCACCCGGCGGGGGAAGTGTCGGTACAACACGCCCTGCCCGACGCCGGCCGCCTGGGCGATCGCGTGCAATGGCACGTCGTAGCCGCGCTCCGCGAACAGTCGGCGCGCATTGGCCAGCAGCGCGCGCCGATTCTCGGCGGCAGCGGCGGGGCCCCTGTTGATTCGGGGCGCTGGAGTTGGCATGCTGTGAAGCATAGACCGGACAAGGCTGTCCGGTTAGGGAGGAACACATGGCAAACTTCGACCACACCTTTGACGTCGTCATCGTCGGCTCCGGCGGCGCGGCGATGGGCACGGCGCTCGGCGCCGTCGACGAGAAGCTGAGCGTCGTCATGCTCGAGGGCACCGACAAGTGGGGAGGCTCGACCGCGATGTCGGGCGGCGGCATGTGGCTGCCGAACAACCCGCTGATGCAGCGCGACGGTGTGGCCGATTCCCGCGAGGCGGCGCTCACCTACATGGAGGAGTGCGTCGGCAGCGACTACCGCGCCACGTCCCGCGCCCGCAAGGAGGCCTTCGTCGATTCGGTGGGCGACCTTGTGCACACCGCCGAGAAGTACGGCGTGAAGTTCGTGCGCGCCGCCGAGTACCCCGACTACTACCCCGAACTGCCCGGCGGCCGCATCGGCCGAGCCATCGAGGTCAAGCCCCTCGATTCCAAGGTGCTGGGCGAGTGGTACGACACCATGCGCCTCACCGCCCCGCTGCCGATCATGACCGACGACGTGTGGCTGATCCAGCGCGCTTGGTCCACGTGGGCCGGCTTCAAGCGAGGGGCCTCCCTGGTGCGCCGCATGCTCGGCTTCGTGGCCACCGGCAAGCGTGGCGTCGGCATCGGCGCGGCGTTCGCCACCGCCTTCTTCCAGGCCGTCGTCGCCAAGGGGGGCGCCCAACTGTGGCTCGACAGCCCCGCTGAGGAACTCATCGTCGAGGACGGCCGCGTCGTCGGCGTGCGGATCACCCGCAACGGCCGCACCGAGACCGTCGGCGCAACACGCGGCGTCATGCTCGCCGGCGGCGGCTTCGACCGCAACGACGAGATGCGCCGCGAGCACCACGGCATCGACCAGGAGAGCTCCGGCAACCCGGGCAACCTCGGCGTGCCGATCTCGCTGGGAGAGCGCGCGGGAGCGGCCCTCGAACTCATGGACGACGCCTGGTGGGGCGCCTCCATCGACGGCGCCGGCGACTCCGATCCGTCATTCATCGTGGGCGAGCGGGCGCTGCCCTACTCGATCATGGTGGACCAGCACGGCGAGCGCTTTGCCAACGAGGCGGAGTCCTACGTCGACCTCGGCCACCACATGCTCGAGCATGACAAGGACGGTGCCTACTGGATCATCGGCGACGCCCGACACGCCCGCCGCTACATGCGCACCTACGCCATCGACCCGCGCGCGAACAAGGCGCTCAAGGCCGAGGGCAAGCTCGCGCAGGCCAAGTCGATCGAGGAGCTCGCGACCAAGCTGTCGATGGATCCGGCCCGTCTGCGCGCGACGGTGGACCGCTTCAACGGCTTTGCCCGGGCCGGCATCGACGACGACTTCGCCCGCGGCAAGTCGGCCTACGACCGCTACTACGGCGATCCGTCGGTGGTCCCGAACGCCAACCTCGGCCCGCTGGAGAAGGGCCCGTTCACGGCCTACCGCGTCGTGATCGGCGACCTGGGCACGAAGGGCGGCGTGGTCACCGACGAGTTCGCCCGCGCGCTCCGCGAGGACGGCTCCGTGATCGAGGGCCTCTACTCGGCGGGCAACAACTCCGCATCAGTCATGGGCCGCACCTACCCGGGCCCCGGCTCGACGATCGGCCCCGCGGCCGTCTTCGGCCTCCGCGCCGCGAGGTTCATGGCCTCCGCTGGCTGAGCCCGCCGTCGTGCTTCGGTGGGCCCGCCGTCGCTCCCGGCTCGGTGTCGTCACCGCCGCCAAGGGCGCTCAAATCTAGATTTGCGCTTGACTACGCTCCCAAATCTAGATTTGGGCCCCTTCGAGGGCGAGGAGATACTCCTTGCGCTCCACCCCGCCGGCGTAGCCGGTGATCCTCCCGTCGCTGCCCACCACGCGGTGGCACGGCACGACGATGCTGATCGGGTTGCGTCCGACGGCGGCGCCAACAGCCCTGCTGGCCGAGGGCCGGGCCAGCTCGACCGCGATCTCGCCGTAGGTGCGCGTCTCGCCGTAGGGGATCTCGGCGAGTGCCGCCCACACCTTGCGCTGGAACTCGGTGCCCACGGCGTTGAGCGGGAGGTCGAACTCGGTGCGCTCGCCGGCGAAGAACTCGCCCAGTTGCCGGGTGGCTTCGGGCAGCGCGTCGTCGACCCTCTCGCCCAGCGACTCCGGCGCCGGGGCGTGCGCGTGCTCGACCATGTAGATGGCCGCGAGTCCGCCGTCGCGCTCCACGATGGTGAGCGGGCCGATGGGGCTGTCCATGATGCTGTGGCGCATGGCACCAGTGTTCCCCACCCCGGTGGGAGGGGGAAGGGGCCGGCGGGATGGCCGTTTTGGCGAATCGCCGAATCACCCCGTATAGTTCTTTCTTGCCCAAGCGCTCGTAGCTCAACGGATAGAGCATCTGACTACGGATCAGAAGGTTGGGGGTTCGAATCCCTCCGAGCGCGCCATTCATTTCCGGATGAAGAAGCACAAGGCTCCCGCTGCGGGGGCCTTTTTTCTTGCCC
>DURG01000020.1 GCA_012837465.1 Propionibacterium sp.
AGCGATATCTGTCCACAACCGCCGCCCGATTGACTCACCCCCCCCCGAGGGGGGTGTCCCTATGGTTCCTGTCAAGCCGCGGCTGGAGTCCGGGGTTGGTAGAAGCTGCCGTTGCGGAGCATGGCGTGGAGGACATCGACGCGTCGTCGGGCTAGGCAGATGATCGCGGCGTTGTGTTTCTTCCCAGCGGCGCGTTTCCGGTAGGCGCGGGAGTCGGGGTCGTGGAGGGCTGCGAAAGCGGAGAGGAATAGGGCCCGTTTGAGGTGTTTGTTCCCTGCTCGTGAGGGGTGTTCGCCTCGGATGCTGCTGCCAGATCTGCGGGTGACAGGGGCCAGGCCGGCGTAGGCGGCCAGGTGTCCTGCGGTGGGGAATGCTGTGGCGTCGCCGACGTCGAGGAGGAGTCTGGCTGCGGTCCTGATGCCGACTCCGGGCATTGACATCAGGAGCTGGGAAAGAGGGTGGGCATCGAGGGCCTCCTCAACCTGTTTCGCGGCTGCAGCGCGTTGGGCCAGGAGTCCTTGGAGTTGGGCAGCCAGTTGGGGCAACACCAGCTCGGCGGCGCGGGTGCCAGGAACAACTACGGTCTGCTCGGTCAGTGCTTTGATGATCGCGTCGACGAGCCGGGTGTGCATTCGGGGCGCCAACGGTTTCGTCGTGGTGGTCAGGCGTCGCCTGCCCGCGGCAGCGAGGCCTGTCGGGCCGGTGAACTTTGCCAACAGGGCGAGGACCGCGGGGTGGCCGATGTTGGCGCCGATGGCGCGTTCGAGGGCGGGATGGATCTGGGTGAGCATGCCGCGGATCCGGTTCGAGACGCGGTTGACTTCGCTGGCCAGGTCGTCGTCGAACCCAACGATCACAGCCAAGTCGGCGATGAGGTCATCGTCGCCGCCGACGCGTCGCAGCGCGTGGGGCATGGTGCGGCCGGCCTCAGCGATGATGAACGCGTCACGGGCGTCGGTTTTCGCGTTGCCCGGGTGGAGATCAGCGATGCGGCGCATCGCCAGCCCGGGCAGATAGGCGACCTCGATACCCATCGCTCGAGCGACGGTCACAGGCAGTGCCCCGATCGTGGCGGGCTGGTCCACGATCACCAACACCGACCCATGGACGGTGAGCTTGTCGAACACCTCGCGCAGGGCAGCCTCGTCTTGGGGCAGGGCCTTGTCATGCAGACGTCTCCCGGCGCTGTTGAGCGCGGTGGCATGGTGGTGTTCCTTGCCTACATCGAGGCCGACGAATACGTCGAACCGGTCTTGGTCCATGACAGTCCTCCTTAGGACCTAATTCTGGTCACCAAGTCGGGCGAAGATCGTCGGCACCCACGTTACGAAGAGACCACGCTGTCGATGCAGCGGGCCGTGTCCCTATCAGCGATCAACCCACGCCACCAGAACCCGGTGACAACACCCCCCGGATCATCTATGACAGGGGCAGTAAGTCATGCCGGGCCTGGTGACCAGAACCCCGACCATCGGGGCTACCTAGAAGGTAACGGGGCTAGTGTGAGCCAGGATGTTGTGATGCTTAGGTGAGCTTTGCGACGAAACTCAGATTGGGGATCACCGGCTGTGGAGGAGGCCCCTGCGGAGGCCGTTGTCGATGACGCCCCCGCTGCTGAAGCCACCGTGGTCGAGACCGGAGAGCCGCTCGTCGAAGCCGACGTCCAAGAGCCCGTGGTCGAGGCCGAGGTCGTCGAGGAAACCAACTGAGTTTGCGGTCATAAAGGCCCCAACTGAGCTCGTAGGGAGGCCCGTCCGTGTGGACGGGCCTCTTTGCGTGCCCGCCGCTGGGACGCTTAGTAGGTTTCGACGCGGCCGCGCTGCTCGTTCCTCGCAGGCGACCGGCTCAACCAACGTCGCGGCGACCGGCTCAACCAACGTCGGGGCGGCCAGCGTCACCGTCTAGCAACTCCCCAGGGTCGTCGTGGTAGTCGGCGGTGAGCTCGGGGTGGGCCAGGTCCAGCGCGGGGCTGATGGAACGCACGCGCGGCAGCGAGTCGAAGTTGTGGCGCGGCGGCGGGCAGGAGGTCGCCCACTCCAGGGAGCGGCCCCAACCCCACGGGTCGTTGACGTTGACCAGCGGCGACTTACGCGTGATCCACACGTTCCACAGGAAGGGCAACATCGACACGCCCAGGAGGAACGCACCGAGGGTGGACAACTGGTTCAGGAAGGTGAAGCCCTCCCACGCGCC
>DURG01000287.1 GCA_012837465.1 Propionibacterium sp.
GCGCTCGCAGGCTCAACCAGCGGGCTGGGCGCGGGCGCAGGCTCAACCAGCGCGGTCAGCGCTGGACGCGGGCGTTGCCCTCCCAGATCGACCAGACCTGCGCCTCGTCGGCCGGGGCGCCGTAGTCGTTGACCGACGTCGCGGCCAGCGCGCCCGTCGCCCACCCGAACTGCATGCACTTCTCCGTGTCCCAGCCCTGGAGCAGGCCGTAGAGGACACCGCCGATGGAGCCGTCGCCGCCGCCGATGCGGTCGAGGACGTCGATGTCACGCAGGGGCGCGACGTTGAAGCCGCCCTCACCCCACAGGATCATGCCCCAACGATGCTGGTTCGCCGAGACGACCTCACGCAGCGACGTACCGATGTACTTCGCCTCCGGGTAGGCCTCGCGGATGCGACCGATCATCTCCTTGAAGAGTTCGATCTCCTCATCGATGTCCTCGCCGCCGGCCTCCGGGCCCTGGATGCCCAGGCAGAGCTGGAAGTCCTCCTCGTTGCCGTAGAGGATGTCGCACAGCTCGGCGATCTCCTTGAACGCCTTGTGCAGTTCGTCCTCGCGGCCCTTCCAGAAGGACGCGCGGTAGTTCAGGTCGAACGAGATGGCGGTGCCGTGCTCCTTGGCACTGCGGGCCAACTCCACGCAGAACGCCGAGGTCTTGGGCGACAACGCCGCGACCAGCCCGGACAGGTGCAGGACCTTCACGCCCTCGTCGGCGAACAGCGTGTCGAGGTCGTAGTCCTCGACGGCGAGGTCGAGGCCCACCTCGCCGGCGCGGTCGTTCCAGACGCGGGGCGCGCGGCCACCGAACCCGGAGTCGGCGATGTTGAACTGGTGGCGGTTGCCCCAGGCGTCGCCCTGCGGCACGTCGGGCCCCTCGAAGTCCATGCCTCGCGAGCGCAGGTCGGCCTTGATGAAGGCAGAGACGGGGGAGCCCTCCACGAACCGGGTGAGCACCTTCGTCGGCAGCCCCAGGTGTGAGGCCACGGAGGCGACGTTGGTCTCGGCCGACGTCGCGTGCATCACGTACCGGCTCGAGGTGTGCACCGGTTGGCGGTTCTCCGGGGTGATCCGCACCCCGATCGACGTGGGCACCACGAGGGCCCATCGGGCGTTGTCACGCAGCTTCATTTCAGCTCACCACTTCCTGGCGGTCGTCCGTTGCCCACAGTACGTGGAAGGCGCCCTCGGCGTCGATGCGCTGGTAGGTGTGCGCGCCGAAGAAGTCGCGCTGGCCCTGGATGAGGGCGGCCGGCAGCCGCTCGCTGCGCACACCGTCGTAGTAGGACAGCGACGACGAGAACACAGGGGCGGGCACCCCGTGCAGCGCCGACAGGCTGACGACGCGGCGCCACGAGGGGAGGGCCTCGACGACCTTGTCGTAGAAGTACTTGTCACCGATCAGCAGCGGCAGATCCGGGTCGTACTGGTAGGCGCGCGTGACCTCGCCCAGGAACGCGGCGCGGATGATGCAGCCGGCGCGCCAGATGCGGGCCATGTCGGCCAAGCTGATGTCCCAGCCGTATTCGTTGGCGGCCACCTGGATCAGGTTGAAGCCTTGGCTGTAGGCCACGAGCTTCGACGCGTAGAGGGCCTGGCGGACGTCCTCGATGAAGGCGTCGCGGTCCTCGACGTTCCACGCCTCTGCCTCGCCGGCGAAGTCGCGGGCGCCGGCGCGCTGCACGGGCGACGACGACAGGCCGCGCGCGAAGGTCGCCTCGCCGATGCCCGTCACGGGGACGCCGAGGGTGAGCGCGGTCTGGGTGGTCCAGGCGCCGGTGCCCTTCTGGCCGGCGGCGTCGACGATCACGTCGACGAGCGGCTGGTTGGTGCGGGCGTCGACCTGGCGCAGCACCTCGACGGAGACCTCCATGAGGTAGGAATCGAGGTCTCCCTTGTTCCACTCGGCGAAGATGTCGGCGATCTCCGCGGGGGACAGGCCGAGGGCGCGGCGGAGGAGGTCGTAGGCCTCGCCGATGACCTGCATGTCGGCGTACTCGATGCCGTTGTGGACCATCTTGACGAAGTGGCCGGCGCCGTCGGCACCGACGTGGGTGCAGCAGGGGTCGCCGTCGACCTTGGCGGAGATGGACTCCAGCATGGGGCCGAGACGCTTGTAGGACTCGACGGAGCCGCCGGGCATGATCGAGGGGCCGAGCAGGGCGCCCTCCTCGCCACCGGAGACGCCGCAGCCGACGAAGTGGAGGCCGCGGGCGCGGAGGTCGGCCTCACGGCGGCGGGTGTCGGTGAACAGCGCGTTGCCGCAGTCGACGATGATGTCGCCCTCGTCCATGCGGGAGGCGAGCTCCTCGATCACGGCGTCAGTGGCGGGGCCGGCCTGGACCATGATGATCGCGACGCGGGGGGAGCTGAGCGACGAGACGAAGTCGTCCATCGTCTCACCGGGGATGAAGGTGCCCTCTTCTCCGTGCTCGGCGAACACGGCCTCCGTCTTGGCGGACGTGCGGTTGTGGATGGCCACCTTGTGGCCGTTGCGGGCGAGGTTGCGGGCCAGGTTCGAGCCCATGACGCCCATGCCGGTGACTCCAATGTCGGCGCTGGACGGGGTGGGGGTGGCGAGTGCCATCACGTGCTCCTTTGAGATGTGGGATGCCCCTAGCTTGCTGGAGTCGCCCGCTTCCGCGGCCGTCTTGCCATAAGTTGCCAAGCTCAGGAGGCCCCTGAGCGTGGCCCGCGAAGGTTCCTGAGGAGGCCGCGAGCTCATGTCCTGAGCCATTCGTGAGGGACGAAC
>DURG01000288.1 GCA_012837465.1 Propionibacterium sp.
GCCGTCCTCCTGCGCGAGCTGTTCCCCGACGTGGCCCCACGCCCGCTCACCGAGGGACTGGCCGCCACCCTGGAGTGGTATCGCGGCCGGATAGGTCAAAGTGGAGCGTCCAGTTAGAATGCCTCAGGCACCCGAAGCACTGATCCAGAGAGTGGCATGAGCCTTACAGATTTCCTGAGCATCCTGCGCCAGCGTTGGCTCGTCGTCGTGCTGTGCATGCTGGTGGCGGCCGGCGTGGTCTTCGCGATCACTCCCGCGGAGCGCGACCTCAGCCCGCGCATCGGCTCCTACACGGCAACCGCCACCATGCTGGTGGGCTCGACGGGTACCGACACCACGGGTGGCGGCTACGCGTCGCTCGGCCGTGTCGCTCTCTTCATCACGACGGGCGAGGTGCCCAAGAACGCCGCCGCCGCCCTCGGCCACACGGGCGACCCGGCGCTCCTGGCCAAGCAGCTCACCGTCGAGACCGCCTCTGATTCCGCTTCGGTGACCATCACCACCACGGCCTCCGACGGCGAGCGCGCCGCCAACGTGGTCAACACGTTCGCCAACGAGGCCATCGCCTTCTTCGAGACCAGCCCGCCCGGTGCGGAGAGCACCCGGCTGAGCTTCCTCCAGGAGGCCACCCCCATCCCGAACGAGTCCACGGCCAACTTCGTGATCCCGCCGGATCGCTGGTTCCGTACTGCGCTTGCCGCCGTACTTGGCCTCCTGTTCGGCATCGCGCTGGCCCTGATCCTCGAGCGCCTGGATTCGCGTCTGCGCAACCGTGAGGACGTCGCCGAGGCCCTCGACATGCCCATCGTCGGCATCGTCCCGAAGATGGATGCCGGGCAGAAGCGCAGCAAGGAGATCGTCGCAGTCACCGAGCCGCTCAGCCCCTATGCCGATGGCTACCGCTCCGTCCGCGCCGCCCTCCTGCACGGCCAGGCCGAGGCGCAGGCCGCCTCGCCGCGCGCCGAGCAGTCGCTCGTCGTCCTGATCACCTCGCCCCACATGGCAGAGGGCAAGAGCACCAGCTCCGCCAACCTCGCCGCGAGCTTCGCGGAGACCGGCAAGAAGGTGCTCGTCATCGACGCCGACCTGCGCAGCCCAGACGTGCACGAGAAGCTCGACGTGCCCCAGGGCATGGGCGTCTCCGACCTCCTCGAGGAGGGCCGTGGCTCCCTCGCGACGGTGGTTCGGCCCACGAACATCCCCAACGTCGAGGTCATCACCGCCGGCACCAAGCTCTCCAACCCGACGGCCCTCGCCAGCCGGATGCGCCCGCTCCTCACCGCCGCCCGCAAGCGCGCCGACGTTGTCATCATCGACTCTGCGCCGATGCTGGAGGCCGCCGAGGTGTTCGACATCCTCCCGCACGTCGACGACGTGGTGCTCGTGGTCCGCCACGGCCGCCTCACGGCTGCCGCAGCGCAGCGCACCAAGGAGATGCTCTCCCGCTTCAACATCCCCGTGGTGGGCGCCGTGATCATCGCTGCCCCCGTCCGCAAGGGCGACCCGGGCTACGGCGGTGGGTACGGCTATGGCTACGGCGAGGGGAAGAAGAGCAAGAACCCGTCGAAGCGTGGCAAGACCAAGGCCAGCTCCGGCCGTGCTCTCGTCGAGCAGCCCGAAGGTGTAACGCCGCAGCGCTCGGCGTAGTGCCGTGAACATCCGTACGGTTCAGGGGCTGGGCGGCCTCATCGCCGGTCTGGCGGTGGTGGCCGCCTTCGCCGCGCTCCTGACCAAGGCGATGGACACCACGTCCTACAACACGTGGGGTGCCCTGATCTGGGGTCCCATCATCGTGGGCGTGAACATCTGGCTGATCAGCCTTGCGATGCGTAGTGAGCCCGACAAGTGGATCCGGCGCGTCGTCTACATCGGCTATGCAGCCAAGCTTGTTGGCATCGCTGGACGTTACTTCACGATCTTCGTCCTGTACGACGGCGTCGGCGACGCATCGCGGTACAACCTGTATGCAGCGCGCTGGTACTTCGAGTGGCGGCGCGGCGTGTTCGAGGTGGACAACCCAGGAAAGTTCGGTACTCACAACACCGAACTCATCACCACCGCC
>DURG01000289.1 GCA_012837465.1 Propionibacterium sp.
GACCCGTCGCTGGGAGCGCGACGACTGACCGCCGACCCGCCAACCTTCCTCCGATCCGCCAACCTTCCGCCGATCCGCCAACCTTGCTGGACGACGCGCCAGCCTTGCTGTGATCGGCCAACCCTGCAGGGCTGGTGGGTCAGAGGAGGGTTGGCGCGATGCGACGGTGGGCTCTGGGGAGGGCTGGTGGGTCGGAGGGAGGTTGGCGCGACGGGCACCGCAGGGGAAGGGGGGGTCAGGGGACGGGGTGGATCTCCATGACCTGGCCGTCGGGGTCCGTCACGTGGACCTTCGTGGCCTCCGGCGCGGACACGACCTCGGCCGGATGGCCGGCGGCGACCAGTCGGTCCCGGACCTCCCCCAACGGCGCGGACGTCTCGAAGCCCAGGTGGATGCGGGGGAAGCGGTACCGGGGGTCGTCGCTGGTGGTCAGGGGCGCCCAGCCCTCCTCGGGCCGATGCAGCCCGACGACCCCGCCCCCGCTGCGCATGCCCTCCCACCACTCGTCGGCGCCGGGATCTGACGTGAGCCCGAACTGCTGGAAGAAGGCGCGGTCGGCGTCGAAGTCCTCAGTCGGGAGGATGGCGGCGACGACCAGATCGGGGTCCGGTGCGGCCGCGTGGCCCTCGTAGCCGTAGAGGTCGGCCATCTCCTCGTTGATCCAGACGGCGCCGCCCGAGGGCATCGCGGCCATGGCCTGGCGGCCGTAGCTCTCGTCCCAGACGTCGACGGCGACTCCCTTGCCGTCCAGGTGGGCTGCGGCCTCGTCGGAGTCCTCGGTGGCGAAGCAGAGAACGGTCTCGCCCGCGGTGACCGTGGCGTCAGCCCCTTGCACGGAGTGCACCATCACCCGGCCGCCGCCCCCGGCGACGAGGGTGGCGAAGTTGTCCGCGCCCGCGGTGACGACGCGTGCCATCCCGAGGTCGGTGAGGAAGCGGATCATGGCGGCCGGATCGGCCGAGTAGCGCAGGGGCATCGTGGCGAAGGTGGTCATGGCTTGGCCCTTTCCAGGTACTCGGTGAGGGCGCGCTCGACGAGCGCGGAGAGCGAGGTGTCCTCGTCGATGGCGCGGTGCTTGACGGCCGTGACGAGCTCGCGTGGGAGGTAGACGTTGAACTGTGCCTTGGGTGATGGTTCCTCTGCCATGCAAGCATGCTAGCAACCTAGGTTTCTTGCGTCAATGGCGGCGCTGGGTGACCCGTCGCAGGGCGAGGGGGCGTCGTCGCAGGCCGTCCTGCAACCGGAAGCCCTGCGACGGTGGGGTCAAGCCCTGCGAGGGTGCTTCGGGCGGCGGTGGCCGGTGGCGCGGAACAGCCAGGCCACGACGCCCGGGAACACGCGGGCCCACGGCGCGATGAGGGCCCAGCGCCAGGGCACGTGGGAGTCCTTGTTCGGCCGGTGCCGCAGCGCGCTTGCCACTGCGTCGGCGACCTGCGCGGGCGTCATCGTACCCACCATGAACTCCACCCTCGGCACGCGTTCCACCGAGCCCGGGTTGGCGTCGAAGTAGTCGCTGTGCACGCGCGACGGCGTGAGTGAACCCACGTGGATCCCCGTACCCCACAGGTCCTGGCGCAGGGCCTCCGTGAAGCCGCGCAGCGCGAACCGCGACGCCGCATAGCCCACCGCGCCCGGCCACGGCACCACGGCGACGGGGGAGTTGACCTGCATGATCGTGCCCGAGCCCCGCGCGAGCATGGGCTCGATGAATCCGCGCGTGACGTGGAACGCCGCCAGGTACGGCAGTTCCACCTGCTGGCGGGCCTCGTCGTTGGAGGTCTCCTCGATGGAGAGGAAGCGCCCGGCGCCGGCGTTGTTGACGATCACGTCCGGGATGCCCTCCTCCTCGAGGATCCGGGCGCAGATGGCGGCGGTGGCATCGGCGTCGGCCAGGTCGACGGGGTACGCGGCGCCGTCGATCTCCTCC
>DURG01000290.1 GCA_012837465.1 Propionibacterium sp.
ACCCAGCGGCCGTTGTGCTGGACGACGGTGTCGGCCCAGATGTCGGTCTGGCAACGCACGACGGTGGTCGAGTACATCTCGCACGAGGTCTGCCAGTAGCGGCCGTTGACCAGGTGGTGGCCGGGCTGCGTGTAGACGCGGTTGTCGTCGGCCTTGGCGTCGCTCGCGTAGGCCGCGCCCAGGGTGACGGCCATGACGGTTGCCACCATGAGGTGTAGTACTCGCTTGAACATTGGGTGCCCTCCAGAAGACTGCTTCCGGAATAGTAAGCAACCAATCCTGAGAAATCCAAATCCTATTCTCAGGAAGTGTGGATGAAGGTGCTGGTCAGACCGTTCGGAACCTCGGAGAAACGAAGGAAACCTGAGAGATCTCAGGCCTCTCGGCCAGCGGCCCCGCCGGTGTGCGTGGAGGGCACCACCGGCACCTCGACGGCCTTGGGGTGCGCCTCGCCCTCGTCGTGCTTCTTGCCGAAGGGCATCAGGTGCATGATCCCGACGCCGATGCTGCCGATGACGAAGCCCAGGATCGCGGAGAAGAACGTGTTGACCAGCCAGCCGACGAAGCCGCCAGCGGCACCTGCCGCCGCCACCTCAAGGCCGTGCACGAAGTCGTAGATGGGTGAGAAGCCCAAGTCGTACATGCCCACCAGCAGGATGTGGCCGCCGACCCACAACATGGCAGCGGTGCCCACCACGGACAGCACCTTCAGCACCGCCGGCATCGCCTTGACCAGACCCTGGCCCAAATTCTGGGTGGAGGGCTTCTCGGCGAGCTTGAGCCCCACGTCGTCCATCTTCACGATGACGGCCACCACGCCGTAGACCAGCGCGGTGATGCCCAGCGCCACCACGACGAGGGCTCCGGCGCGCATCCAGAAGCCCAGGTCCGTGACCTCGTTCAGCGAGATCACCATGATCTCGGCGGACAGGATGAAATCCGTCGTGATGGCTCCCTTGACCATGTTCTTCTCGTGATCGGCGCCCTTGACCAGCGCAGGGGCCTCCTTCGCCTTCGAGTGGCCGCTCAGCGATTCCCAGATCTTGTGGGCCCCCTCGTAGCTGAGATAGAGGCCACCGAGCATCAGCAGCGGCGTGAGCGCCCAGCCTGCGAACTGGCTGAGCAGCAGGATGGCGGGGAGGATGAAGACGAGTTTGTTGATGATCGAGCCCTTGGCGATCTTCCAGATCACCGGCAGTTCCCGGTCGGGCGAGAATCCGTCCACGTACTGGGGCGTCACCGCCGCGTCGTCGACCACGACGCCCACGGCCTTGGTCGACGCCTTGCCGGCCGCGGCCGCAATGTCGTCGACGGAGGCGGCGGCAGCGCGCGCGATCGCGGCGATGTCGTCCAGCAGTGCAGCGAGTCCGCCAGCCATGAGGTCTCCTTCTCCGAAGTCGTCGCGCTGATTCTAGGTGCAAGGGTGCTCGCTCCGCACGCACCTTGGGAGGAGCCCCCGGGGAAGGACCGGATCAGTGGTTGCGGCCCAGGTGCCGCACCCAGGTCCGCAGGATCGGTTCCAGGCGGCCGTGGATGCGCAGGGGGGCCACGTCGTCGCCGCGGGTGGCGCCGTCGTTGGCGATGATGACCTCCTTGCCCTCCCGCGCGGCCCGCCGCGCGAAGCGCAGCCCGCTCATCACGGTGAGGCTGGAGCCCAGGACGAGCAGCACGTCGGAATGGTCGAGCAGTCGGTTGGCCTCCGCCACCACCTCCCCGTGGGCGTTCTCGCCGAAGAACACGACGTCCGGCTTCAGCATCCCGCCGCACACCGAGCACCCGTGGTAGGAGAAGTCGTGGGTGCGGTCCACCTCGGCGTCGCCGTCGGGGGCCTGCACGGCGTCGGCGGCGAGCTGGTCGAGGTGGTCGGCGAACCGGGGATTCAACTCGAGGAACTGCTCCTGCAGGCGATAGCGGTCCAAGAGGTGGCCGCACTCGAGGCAGATGACGCGGTCGAGGGTGCCGTGGAGGTCGATGACGGGGTGGGAGCCGGCGGCCTGGTGCAGCCCGTCGACGTTCTGGGTGACGACCCCGGTCAGCGGGGTGATCCGGCCGAGTTCGGCGAGCAGGTGGTGGGCCGCGTTCGGGCGGGCCGTCGCGAACGAGTGCCAGCCGACGGTGGAGCGCGCCCAGTAGCGGCGCCTGCTGAGGTCTGAGCCCACGAACTCCTGATACATCATCGGCGAGCGGGGCACGGCGTCGCGGCCGCGGTAGTCGGGCAGCCCGGAGGCGGTCGACATGCCGGCGCCGGTCAGCACCATGGTGGGGCGGCCGCGGAACATGTCGGCGGCGGCGATCAGGTCGGCCTCGTGGGAGGTGCGCCCGAAGCCGCCGGTGCCGGGCCCCCAGGCGGCGGTGTTCGGGAGGACGACCGCGCCGTCGACAGCGGTGCGGAACCATCCGCCGACGTCGCGCTCGCTCATGTGGTCAAGGGTATCCAGTCCCTCGAACGGCCTCGTTCTCCTGACCGGCCACCGGTTTGGTGGCAGGCTGAGTGGATGAAGCCCACCGTTGTGCTCCTGCTCGGCAAGCCCCCCAAGCCGGGCACCATCGTCGACGACCTGCGCACCCAGTTGGTGGAGGCCGGTTGCGCGGTGGAGGTGGTGCTGCCGAAGCAGGGGGAGTCCACATCGGGAACCGCCGACCTGGTGGTGCACCGCGGGTTGGGGGCGCGGGCGTCGGAATGGCTGCGCCCCTTCCTGGACGCCGGCGTGACGGTCTGCCCGGGAACGGCGGACAGTGGCTCCCGCTCAGCGTTGTGGGCCGATCTCGTGGCGGGCGGGGTGCGCGTGCCCGGCGCCCGGCGTCGTGCCACGTGGGGCGAGGTGTTGGCGGAGGAGCCCCGGAAGGTGGTCGTGAAGAGCGAGCAGGGGAGTGGTCGCGGGGAGGAGGTGGCGGTGAGCCCCCTGCCGCCCGAGCCGGTCTTCGAAGGCCCCTATCTGGTGGAGGAGTACGTCGAGAACGACGGTTGGGATCGCAAGCTCTATGTGGCCGGCGACGGGGTCTTCGGCCTGCTGAAGCCGTCGCCGTTGCGTTCGGCTGCTGGGCTGGACGGCGCGGCGGTGCTGGAGGTGACCCAGGACCTGCGCACCGTGGCACTCGCTGCGGCGGCCGCCACGGGGATGCACCTGTGCGGGGTGGACGTGATCCTGGGGGAGGATGGGCCGGTGGTGGTGGACGTCAACCCGTTCCCCGGGTACCGCGGCGTCCCTGGTGCAGGAGAAGCGGTGGTCAGGCACGTGCTGGGGCATTTGCCAGGACTCTGACGGCACCGGGCCACTTCGAGGTCGCCCGGACGCGAAAGGACCCAAGGCCCGAATGTGGGCCCTGGGTCCTTTCGGGTTACGGGCGGGTCAGAAGGGGTTGCGGTCGTCCGCGCGGGCGTCGTCGACCGAGGACTCGGTCTGCGACCTCACGTCGTCGACGGCGGTCTGCGCGTCGCCCTTCACGTGGTCGGCGCCCTCCTGGGCAGCCACCTTCATGGAATCGGCGGCCTCCTGCGCGGCCGGCTTCAGGTGGTCGGCGGACTCCTGAGCCATCTCCTTCGCCTCCGCCATCAGCGGCTGCGCCTGCTCCTTGGCCTGCTCGGCGAGCTCCTGCTCCTTGCGGCTCGACGGGATCAACCCACCGACCAGCGCGCCCAGCCCGAAGGCGATGAGCCCGGCGGCAAGGGGGTTGCCCTGCGTGCCCCGACGCACCTGCCGTGGCGCATCCTGCACGGCCTGGCCGGCGTCGTCGACCAGGCCGGCGACCTTGTCGCGGGCATCGTGGACGGTGTCGCCCACGGAGTCGCGGGCGTCGCCGAGGGCACCCTCGTCGTACGGGTC
>DURG01000291.1 GCA_012837465.1 Propionibacterium sp.
CTCGCCGCGCAACTCGCGGTCACGGCCTTCACCGCCGAACTCAACAACGTCCAGGCGCCGCTGCGCATCGCCCTCCTGCCGGAGGGCCGCTGGGGCTGGGTGGGCACGCCGGGCCTCGTCGGCTCGCGCCGGGGCCGTGGCTGGACGCCCGATTGGCGACTCACCGGCGTCACCGTCGACGGCAACGAGGTCGACGACGGGCTCACCGACGCCGGCCCCGCCTCGGTCGAGTTCAGCTGTACCGCCGACGACGCGGGCCTCGCCCTCGCGATCACCGTCGAACTCCTGCCAGCGGGCCTCGTCCGGGCCCAGGCGCGCCTCACCAACACGGCCGCCGACGAGTACACCGTCGACCAGCTCACCCTCGCGATGCCCATCCCCAACCGCGCCGGCGAGATCATGGACTTCGGTGGGCGCTGGGGCGCCGAGCACGTGCCGCAGCGCTTCGAGTTGACCATCGGCACCCACCGCCGCGAGGGGCGCCGCGGCCGCACCGGCCCCGACACCGCCTACGTCCTGAGTGCCGGCGAGAAGGGCTTCGGCTACGACTCCGGCGAGGTCTGGGGCGTCCACACCGCCTGGAGCGGCAACCACGTCCACTACGTCGAGCGCGTCATGCCCGGCGCGCAGGTCGTCGGCGGCGGCGAACTCCTCCTCCCCGGCGAGGGTCTCCTCGCGCCCGGCGATACCTACGCCTCGCCGTGGGTGTACTTCAACCACGCTGTCGGCCTCGACGGCCAGGCCTCGCGTTTCCACCGGTACCTCCGCTCGCTGCCGGTCCATCCCGAGAGCCCGCGCCCGGTCACGCTCAACTCGTGGGAGGCCGTCTACTTCGAGCACGACACCGACCACCTCCTCCAGCTCATCGACCGCGCCGCCGCCGTCGGCGTCGAGCGCTTCGTCCTCGACGACGGCTGGTTCGGCGCCCGCCGCCACGAGGAGGCCGGCCTCGGCGACTGGGTGGTCAGTGAGGACGTCTACCCCGACGGCCTCCACCCCCTCGTCGACAAGGTGCGCAGCCACGGGATGCAGTTCGGCATCTGGTTCGAACCGGAGATGATCAACGTCGACTCCGACCTCGCCCGCGCGCACCCCGACTGGATCCTGCAACCCGAGGGCCGCCTGCCGGTCGAATGGCGCTTCCAGCAGGTGCTCAACCTCGCCATCGACGGCGCGTACCAGCACGTGCTCGGCCAGATGTCGGCGATCCTGACCGAGTACGGCGTCGACTACGTCAAGTGGGACCACAACCGAGACCTGGTCGACGCCGGGTCGGCCCACGACGACGGACGCCCGGGCGTCTCGGCCCAGACCCGAGCCTTCTACCGCCTGCTCGATGAACTGCGCGAGCTGCACCCCGACACCGAGTTCGAGTCCTGCAGCTCTGGAGGCTCCCGGATCGATCTCGAGGTGATGCAACGCGCCGAACGCGTCTGGGTTTCGGACAACATCGACCCGCACTCCCGTCAGGGCCTGCTGTGGTGGACGGGACAACTGCTCCCGCTGGAGCTGATGGGCAGCCACATCGCGTCCGGCCGCTCGCACGCCACCAACCGCGTCCACGACATCGACTTCCGCGCCGCGACCGCCGTCTTCGGGCACCTCGGGATCGAGTGGGACCTCATGCAGGCCAGCGACGAGGAGATGGCCAAGCTGGCGTTCTGGATCGACTTCTACAAGCAGCGCCGCGAACTCCTGCACTCCGGCCGGCTGGTGCGCGTCGACATGGGCGACGAGCACATGTTCCTCAAGGGCGTCGTCTTGCCGGAGCGGGCGCTGTTCTCGTTCGCGGTGATCGACGAGCCGATGATGCCGGAGCTGGGGGAGATCAGGCTGCCGGGCCTGGAGCCGGACTCGCGGTACAGGCTGACGCTCGTCGGCCTCGGCTACGAACTCGGCGTCATGACCGGGCGACAGTTGGCGACCGCGGGCATCCGGTTGGCTGGCCGCTTCCCGGAGGTCGCCATGCTGATCGACGTCGAGCGCGTCTGATGCGGCGCTCAGGCCACGCGGAGCTTGCCGACTGCCTTCAGCGCAGAGGCCCACTTCCGGGTCCCGAGTGCCGATGGAAAGGCCCCGCACGCATCGCCAAGCGTTGCAACGACCTGGCCTTTCCAGCGGTGTATCGAGGGACTTGACCAGCATGGACGCCGCGATGCTGCATCCATCCGATGCGGCGGGTGCGGGGGTTGTTGTCCCTCGATACACCTCGCGGAATGCCCTGTCGGAGGGTCGCTGTGGGTGGCCGCGAGGCACTCGGGACCCGATACCTGGCCGCCGCTCCCCGCCTCCGCCCGAGACCTCGACGCCGTGACGACAGCGGTGTCCTGCAAGGCCC
>DURG01000292.1 GCA_012837465.1 Propionibacterium sp.
CGACATGATCTTCGTCGACGGCGAGGCCTGGCCGCCGAACATCCACGGCACCGGCACCGAGGACTACTTCAACACCGGCGTCTCGCCGGCCACCGTCTCACGGGTGCTGAACGGCAACCCGGCGGTCGCGCCCGAACTGGTCAGGCGGGTGGAGGCCGCCGTCGCCCACGCCAACTACCGGCCCAGCGCCGCCGGCCGCGCGCTGCGCCGACAGCGCTCGGACCTGTGGGCCGCCATCATCCCCGACGTCCGCAATCCCTTCTTCCACCGCCTCGTCGAGGCCTTCGAGAAGGTGGCACACGCCAACGGCTACTCCGTCGTGCTGTGCAACACGCACGAGGACCTGCAGCTCGAGCGCTCCGCCATCGAGAGCGTCGTCGGCCACCAGGTCTCCGGCGCCCTGATCGCGGCCGTGTCCGCGTCGAAGTCGCGGGTCGCGCCGTTCGAACGGGCCGGCATCCCGGTGCTCACCGTCGACCGCCGGGTGGCGGGCTTCACCGGTGACAGCATCAACGTCGACAACCAGATGATCGGCAGGCTCGCCGCCGACCACCTCGTCCAACAGGGCTGCACGCAGCCCCTCATCGTCACCCACGCGGGCGACCTCACGCCGCTGCGCGAGCGCGAGAAGGGCTTCGTCGCCCGCATGCGGGAGCTCGGCCATCCGATGGGGGAGCAGCAAGTGGCCCGCATCGCCTTCCAAGCCGACGACAAGCGTGGCGAGGTGCGCTCGGCGCTCGACGCCATGGCTGACGTCGATGCCGTGTTCGCCACCACCAACACCCTCACGTCGCACGTCTACGTCGTGCTGCGGAGTGCCGGGGCATCGATCGGGCCGGACGTGGCGCTGATCGGGGTCGACGACGACCAGTGGAACGTGATGGTCGAGCCGCCGGTGACGGTGGTCGAACAGCCGGCCGAGCAACTGGGGGAGTGGGCCGGCCAACTACTGGTGGCCCGCGCCGCCGGTCGGGACATGAAGCACGCCCGGATCCTGCTGGACCCCGTGGTGCGGGAGCGTGCGAGCTCGCTCCGGCATCAACTGACGGCCGTGCCGACCTCGCTCGACTGAGCCGGGGCCTCCACCGGGGCGCCCGCGCGCGTGGAGAACAGCAGCCACGCCGCAGCAGCGGTCAACAGGGTGAGGCCCACCATGTGGAGGGCGACCACGACGATGGGCAGCCCGAAGAAGTACTGGATGTAGCCGATGACGCCCTGCAGGGCGAGGGTGACCAGCAGGTAGCGCGACGCGCGTGCCGGCTGGGCCTGCTTCGTCCTGCCGAACAGCCACACGCAGGCGACGGCCAAGGCCACCGACAGCCAGGCCGACAGCGCATGGATCCGCGACACGAGCACGAGGTCGAAGCCGGTCCGCGGGGAATTCGCGTCGCCGGCGTGCGGGCCCGTTCCGGTGGTGACCGTGCCCAGCCAGATGGCGAGCATGGTGGCGGCGAAGGCGGCGAGCACCAGCCAGCGCGCCTTGGGCGCCACGGGAGTGGGTTGCGTCCGGTAGCCCACGTGCAGCGCCCACACGCACAGGATGATCAGCGCCACGGACAGCAGCAGGTGCAGCGCCACGACGAAGGGGTTGAGTGCGCTCCATACAGTGAAGCCGCCGATCACGGCTTGGAACGGGATGCCCAAGCCGATCCCAAGGGTGATCCACCACAGCTTCGAGCGCAGCCCGCGGTTGCGCCACGCGGCAGCGAACGCGCCGACGGCCACGGCCACCAGCACGAAGGTCAGCAGCCGGTTGCCGAACTCGATGGCGCCGTGGGCGCCGAGTTCGCGGGTGGTGGTCCAGGTGTCCGGCGTGCAGCGTGGCCATTCGGAGCAGCCCAAGCCAGAGCCCGTGAGGCGAACCACGGCGCCGGTGACGATGATGCCCATGTTGCAGATGAGCGATGCCCACAGCCACTTGCGCAGCGCCCGTTCGCCGTCGACCAGTTTGATCAGGACGTCCATGTGAAGACCTTCCGTGCCAGCAGCAGGGTGACCACGCACCACAGGGCGGCCACCAACAGCGGCCAGAATATTGCCTCGCCCTGCGCCGACTGACGCAGGGTCTCACCAAGGGCCCCGGTGGGCAACGCGTTGATGACGGGTTGGGCCCAGGCCGGGAAGCGGTCCACGGGCAGCAGGATGCCCAGCGGCATGCCCACCAGGTACATGAGGTTGGCCAGGGCAAGGGTGGCCTCGGGCCTGAGCGACCCGGAGATGACGAGGGCCAGGCCGGTGAAGGCACCCATCGACAGCACCACGACGAGGGCCGCGACCAGGAACGACGCAAGGGTGAACTCTGGGCGCCAGCCGACGAGCAGGCCGATGATCGAGAGGATGACGATCTGCCCGACCGTGATCAGCGAGATGCCCAGGCCCTTGCCCAGCAGGATGCCCGGCTTGCCGAGCGGGGTCGCCGAGATGCGCTCGAGCACGTTGTAGCGGCGTTCGAAGCCGGTGGCGATCGCCAACGTGGTCAGGCAGGAACTCCAGATCACGAGCGCCAGCACGGAGGGGGCCATCTCCTGGAGGTCGAGGCCCAGCCGGTCGCCGAAGAACTTGGCGCCGATGAGCACCGCCACGGGGATCACGATGGCGAGGATGGCCTGCTCGCCGTTGCGTAGGATGAGCCCGGCCTCGGTGGTGGCCTGTGCCCAGACGCGCTTCCCGAACGGTGCGGCGGCGGCCTGGGGCGCGAAGTTCAGTGCGCTCACTGGCGGTCTCCTGTGGTGTGGGTGAGGAAGGCGTCCTCGAGGGAGGCGTCGACGGTGAGGTCCGCGACGGTGCCCTCGGCGGTCACCCGCCCACGGTCGACGATGTAGACGTAGTCGGCCAGTGCCTCGGCCTCGTGCATGTCGTGGGTGGTGAGCAGGATGCCCACGCCGTCGCCACGGATGCGGCCGAGGAGGTCCCACGTCGAGCGGCGGCTTCGGGGGTCGAGGCCGGCGGAGGGTTCGTCGAGGAAGACTAGGTCTGGCCGGCCGATCAGCGCGCCGGCCAGGTTCACGGCCTGCTGCTGGCCACCGGAGAGGCGCCGGTAGGTGGTGTCGGCGAACTCGTCGATGCCGAGGAGGTCCATCAACTGGGCGACCGGCTGGGGGTTCGCGTAGAGGCGCGACAGGTACTTCAGCAGCCGTGCCGCGGTGATGCCGGACCAGGCGCCGGTGGTCTGGGGCATCAGGCCGATGCGGGGGAGCACCTCCGGCGCGCCGGGCTCGGCATCGAACAGCGTCAGCGAGCCGCCGTCGGGGCGGGTGAGGCCGGTGCAGCAGCGGATGAACGTGGTCTTGCCAGCCCCGTTGGGGCCGAGCAGCGCGGTGATGCGGCCGGCCTCAGCTTGCAGCGAAAGCCCGTCGAGCGCCCTCTTGGTACCGAACGAGAGGGTCAGATCACGGGCTTTCAGAACTGGCACGACGACAGCCTATAGGAGCCCACGCGGGGATCCCGTGGCGGTTAGGGCAGCCTTACTTGAACCGTGGATGAGATTGGGATTGACTTAAGCAACGATTGTGTATGTTAAATGGGCGAGTGTGAGCAGGAGGTGGAGACGATGGACGCGGAAGTGATGGAGACGCCGACCCGCCAACGAGTCGTCGACCTCATCCTCAACGACGGCCCCCAGACCGCCAAGCAGCTCGCCGACCACCTCCAGCTGACCCCCGCCGCGGTGCGCCGCCACCTGGCATCGCTGGAGGACGAGGGCATCGTCACCTCCCGAGAGGAACGCGTCTACGGCCCGCGCGGCCGCGGCCGCCCGTCGAAGGTCTTCGCGCTCACCGATGCCGGACGCGCCGAGTTCACGCAGGCCTACGACGACCTGGCCATCGCGGCGCTGCGCCGCCTGCAGGAGGTCGCCGGCCCCATGGCGATCCGCGACCTCGCCCATGACCGCGTGGCCGGGATCGAGCAGCGCTACCGCGAACTGGTCGAGGCCTCACCCGAGCTGCCCTGCCTGCAGGCGCTCGTCGACGTCCTCGACGCAGACGGCTACGCTGCCTCCGTCCGCCCCCTGCGGGCGGGTGACCAGGTCATCCAGTACCACTGCCCGGTGGCCCACGTGGCCGCCGAGTTCCCGATTCTGTGCGAGATCGAGACCCAACTCTTCTCCCGGCTGCTGGGCACCCACGTCCAGCGGTTGGCCACGATCGCCCATGGCGATGGCCTGTGCACCACGCACGTGCCGCATCCCCTACCCACCCCGCAGATCCCGAAAAGAAAGTGAGATCGATATGACGCAGACAGCACCCAAGGCCCCGGGCCTGGGCGCCACGCAGGACGAGCACCTCGAGGCGCTCTCGAAGTACGAGTACGGCTGGCACGACTCGGACGAAGCAGGCGCCATCGCAGAACGAGGGCTCAACGAGTCCGTCGTGCGCAACATCTCCGCCCTGAAGGACGAGCCCGAGTGGATGCTCGACCTCCGCCTCAAGGGCCTCAAGCTCTTCGGCAAGAAGCCCATGCCGACGTGGGGCGCAGACCTCTCCGACATCGACTTCGACAACATCAAGTACTTCGTGCGCTCCACCGAGCGCCAGGCCCAGACCTGGGACGACCTCCCCGAGGACATCAAGAACACCTACGACCGCCTGGGCATCCCGGAGGCCGAGAAGGCCCGCCTCGTCGCCGGCGTCGCCGCGCAGTACGAGTCCGAGGTCGTCTACCACAAGATCAACGAGGAACTCGAGCGCCAGGGCGTCATCTTCCTCGACACCGACACCGCGCTGAAGGAGCATCCCGAGCTCTTCAAGGAGTACTTCGGCACCGTCATCCCCGTCGGTGACAACAAGTTCGCCGCGCTCAACACCGCGGTGTGGTCCGGCGGCTCCTTCATCTACGTGCCGAAGGGTGTCGAGGTCACCATCCCGCTGCAGGCCTACTTCCGCATCAACACGGAGAACATGGGCCAGTTCGAGCGCACTCTGATCATCGTCGACGAGGGTGCCTCGGTGCACTACGTCGAAGGCTGCACCGCCCCGATCTACTCGTCCGACTCGCTGCACAGCGCCGTCGTCGAGATCATCGTGAAGAAGAACGCCCGCTGCC
>DURG01000293.1 GCA_012837465.1 Propionibacterium sp.
CACGCGCGCAGCGTCGGCGCGATCCGCACGGGCAGCTTCAGCGAGCCGTCCGCGGCGATCTGGGCCAGCAGGTGCCGGATGTTGGGGTTCTCGTAGCGGTCCTGCAGCGCCTTGGCGTAGTCCTCCCACGGCACCTGGAGGCCGGGGCCGGCCTCGTGCCACCACTGCAGCACCCACTCGCGCAGCACCGGATGGGCGATGCCCTCGGCGACGGTCTCGCAGCCCAGGATCGGGCCGGCGTAGGCCATCAGGGAATGGGAGCCATTGAGCAGCCACAGCTTGCGCTGCTCGTAGGGCTCGACGTCGTCGACGATCTGCGCGCCGGCCGATTCCCAATCTGGGCGACCCGCTGGGAACTCGCCCGAGATCACCCATTCACTGAAGGGTTCGGTGGGCACTGGGGAGTTGTCGAGGTAGCCCTGCGTCTCGGACACGAGCCGGATCTCGGCGTCGGTGGTGGCCGGCGTGATGCGGTCGACCATGCAGGTCGCCCACGCCACGTTGGCGTCCATCCACTCCAGGAGGGTGGGGTCGACGGCGTCTGCGGCGTCGCGGACGACCTTGCCGAACGCGGAGCCGTTGTCGGGCAGGTTGTCGCACGGCAGCACGGTCATCGCGCCCGATCCGGCGGCGCGGCGGGCCAGTAGACCGGCCAGGATGCGCGCGGGCGGCGTCGAGATCTCGAGGGCGGAGACGTCCTCGACGCTCACGGGGCCGCCGTCGACGAGATCCTTCAGCGCGGCGAGGTCCGCGGCGACGGCGTCGTCGGCCACGTCGAGGGAGCCGTCGGGCAGGCGGTAGTAGCCGGCCTCGGTCACCGTCGAGGTCACGACGGCGAGGTCGGGCGAGGCGAAGTAGCCCATCAGCGCGCGGAAGTCCGACGCGGGGTGGACGTGCACGACCGACGAGATGACCTCGAACCGGTCGCCGTCAGCCCCCTGCGTGATGAGGGTGTAGAGGCCGTCCTGGGGGCTGAGGAGCTCTGACATCGTGGGCCTGCGGCCGGTGAACGCGGCGATGCCCCACTCGGCGGCGTCGGAGGCGTGCTCGGTGTACCAGGCCTGGTGGGCGCGGGTGAAGTTGCCGAGCCCCAGGTGCACCATGCGGACGGGGGCGGCGGGACGGCCGAAATCGGCGCGGGTGAGCGTGGTCACAGCTTGAACACCTTCTTGGGCTGGGTCGACGTGAGGTCGACGATGGTTTCGAGGGCCTCGTCCATCGCGAGGCGGTGCTCGGCGACGAGGTTGGCGAGGAACGCCGAGTCCACGCGGCGGGAGACGTCGTGGCGGGCGGGGATGGAGCAGAACGCCCGGGTGTCGTCGATGAACCCGGAGGTCTTGGCGAACCCGGCGTAGCCGGTCACGGAGCGGCGGAACCGCATGATGGCGTCGGCCTCGTCGATGAACCACCACGGGGCGCCCACGAACATCCCGCGGTACCAGCCGGCCAGCGGGGCCAACTCGCGGGAGAACACCGTCTCGTCCATGGTGAACACCACCAGGTGGAAGCCGTCGGCATTTCCGTAGGCGTCCAGCATGGGCTGCAGCGCGCGGGTGAACTCGACGGCGGTGGGCACGTCGCCGCCCACATCGGCGCCGAAGCGCTCCTGCGCGCCTGTGTCGTGGTTGCGGTAGACGGCCGGGTGCAGGGTCATCACCAGGCCGTCGTCGACGGCGAGGCGGGCCTGGTCGTTGAGCATGTGGCGGCGCAGGGCGTCACCGTCGGTCGGGGTGATCGTGCCGCCGAGCGCCTGCTGGAACAGCTGCTCGGCCTGCGCGTCGGAGAGTCGGGCGGTGCCGGCGTCGGCGTGCGAGTGGTCCGTGGAGACGGCCCCGTTGTTCTTGAAGAACCGGCGGCGCACCCGCATGGCCTCGACGTGCGAGGCGTAGTCGACGATGTCGACGTCGGTGACCTCGGCGAGGTTGCTGGTGAGCTCGCGCCACGCGGGGCGGGCGGGCTCGAGGTAGGCGTCGGGGCGGAAGGTGGGCACCACGCGGCCGTCCCACCCGGGATCGTTGGCCAGCTTCTGGTGGGCGGACAGGTCCGAGCAGGGGTCGTCGGTGGTGGCGAGCGCCTCGATGTTGAACCGCTTGTAGAGGGCGCGCGGGCGGTACTCGTCGCGGGTGAGGCACTCGGCGATCTGGTCGTAGATCTCGTCGGCCGTCTCGGCCGATGGGCGCACCTTGACGCCGAACACGTCATGGAACTCGGATTCGAACCAGAACTGCACCGGAGTGCCACGCAGGTACTTCCAGTTCTCGCAGAGCTTGCGGAACGCGCTGCGGGAGAGCTCCTCGTCCATCTCGGAACCGACGGGGACGCCCAACTCGGCGAGGTCCACGCCGCCGGCGGAGTGCAGCATGCGGTTGGTGTAGTGGTCCGGGGTCAACAGCAGCGAGGTGGGATCGGAGAAGGGCTCATCGTCGGCCAGCCACTCGGCGGGCACGTGGCCGTGGGGCGAGATGATCGGCAGTTCCGCGGCCACCTGGTAGAGCTCGCGGGCGATGTCCCGGACGCCGGGGTCCGCGGGCAGGAGCCGGTCCGGATGTGGGTTGAGGGGTGCGGGAGACATGGGGTCACCTTTCGTCGTCGAATGAGGGGGGATGGTGGGGCGCAGTGCCGCTGGACTCGCGCACGATGAGGTCCATCGGCACCACGATGGTCTCGGCGCTGGGGGCGTTGCGGTGCTTGAGCTGGCTCAGCAGCGCGCGTGCCGCACGGGCGCCGATGAGGCTCGGCTGCGGCGAGACGGTGGTCAGGGTGGGGGTGGTCAGCACCGACGAGATCGAGTTGTCGATGCCCACGACGGACACGTCGCCGGGGAGGGTCAGCCCGAAGCTCTGCGCGGCCTTCATGAAGCCGATGGCCATGATGTCGTTGAACGCGATGACCGCGGTCGTGGGGTTCTCCCGCCACTTCCTGGCCAGCTCCACTCCGCCCTGGACCGTCGGCGTGCCGGGGCCCACCCTCCGGATGTGCAGGCTGAGTTCGTGGCAGGCCTCGGTGGCGGCGCGCCATCGCACCCCGTTGGCCCACGAGGCCTCAGGGCCGGCGAGGTAGGTCAGGCGGGTGTGGCCCAGCGAGGCGAGGTGTTCGATCGCGCGGCGCATGCCCCGGCCCGAATCCGGCACGACGGAGGGCAGCCCGGCGATGATCCGGTTCGTGGCCACGACGGGCACGACCTTGACGATCTGGTTGACTGCGGAATCCGTGAGGCGCGAGGCAGACAGCACGAGCCCGTCGACCAGCGGGAGGATGGTCTGGATGTGGCCGTACTCGGCGCGCCCGTCCTCCTGTGAGTCGATGAGCAGGACGGTGTAGCCAGCGTCGGCGGCCTCCCTCTGGAAGCCGCGCATGATGTGGGCGTAGACCGGGTTGGTGATGTCTGCGACCACCAACCCCAGGCAGTTCTTCTCCACCCCCACCTCGGGGCGCAGCACGGGCTTGGCACGGTAGCCGAGCTTCGCGGCGGCCGAGTGGATCAGTTCGCTGGTCTCGGCGTTCACGCGGCCGGGGCGGGAGAACGCGCGCGACACGGTCGACGGCGAGACGCCGGCCTCCTTGGCCACGTCGTAGATGGTCACCGACTTGCGGCGCTTCTGCTCACTCATCGTCGTGCACCTCCGGCCAGGGCGCGCCCGGCCTCAACCCGGCGTGCCAGGCGACCGCGTGGGCCCGCGAGAGCGCCACCCGCTCGGCGACGCCGAGGGCCTCGGCGAGCGCTTGCACGTCGACGAACTCTGCGGTGGCCTGCTGGATGGGGCGGCCCGGGCCGTCGCCGGAGACCTTGATGCGGACCTCGTGGCCGTCGACGTCGATGGGGCGCCACATGCGCTCCAGCACGCGGCGGTGCGACGGGTGGGCGATGCGCACGCCGATGGTCGACGTGTGCGAGACGAGCGCCTCGACCACGGGGGTGACGTCGTTGCGGGCCGCGAGCGCGCTGACGGTGTGGGCGGGGCGGCCCTTCTTCATGATGATGGGGGTGAGCCACGCGTCGACGGCGCCCGCGTCGAGCAGGCGGTCGAGGACGGCGGGCCACAGGCGCGGGTCCAGGTCGTCGACGTTGGCGGAGATCTCGCGCACCTCGAACGGCGTCTCGTCCGGGAGGCCGGAGTCGACGGCGGTGCCGAGCATGATGCGCACGATGCCCGGGCGGTCTTTGCGGACGCGTGAGCCTGCGCCCGTGCCCACGGCCTCGAGGGCCATGGTGGGCAAAGGCTCGACCGCGCGGCACAGCGCCCGGACCAGCGTCATGCCGGTGGGGGTGGTGAGCTCGCCGGCCTCGGGCGGGCCGCCCGCCTCGATCTGCCAACCCTTGGCGAGCTCCACGACGGCGGGTGGTGGCACGCTGAGCAGGCCGTGCTGGGTCTGCACCGTGCCACTGCCGACCGCGACGATCGAACTGGAGCCGTGCAGCACGCCGAGGGTGCGGATGGCTTCGGCGACGCCGACGATGTCGCCGATCGAGTCGAGCGCGCCCACCTCGTGGAAGTGGACCTCCTCGACGGTCGTGCCGTGGACTGCGGCCTCGGCCTCGGCCAGCCGCTGGAACGCGGCGAGGGCGAGGTCGCGGGTCTGCTGGGGCACGCCCTCGGCGGAGAGGAGATCGATGACGTCGCTGAGGTGTCGCGCGGGAGGGTCGGGCTCGTCGGCGATCACGTCGATCTTCAGCGCCTCGAACGGGCCACGCCGGACGCGACGGGCCTGGAGGTGGAGCTTGCCGGGTGCGATGAGCTCGAGGACGGCGGCGATGGAGCCCGCGTCGGCCCCGGCGTCGATGAGTGCGGCCAGCAGCATGTCGCCCGCGACGCCCTGGGTCGCGTCGATCCACAGGCAGCGGCGCCGGGGAGGCTGCGGCGCGACCTGCGTGGGGGCGATCCTGGTGCCCGCGGGCACGGAGTCGCCGTCCGCCGTGGTCAGCTCGTTGGTTGAGCCCGCGAGCCCTGCGAGCGGTGTCGAAACCTGGTGATGCTCCCCATGGGAGTGACCATGGGAATGACCACCGGTGGAAATGTCATGCATGGTTCCTCCTGGGAGCGGCGATCTGGGCGGCGAGGTGGCCGGCCCCGTAGCCGTTGTCGATGTTGACCACGCCCACGCCGGGTGAGCAGGAGTTGAGCATCGAGAGCAGCGCGGCGACGCCGTCGAACGACGCGCCGTAGCCGGTTGATGTCGGTACCGCGACCATGGGGCACGAGACGAGCCCCGCGATGACGGGGACCAGTGCGGCGTCCATGCCCGCGACGACGACGATCACGTCGGCCTGTTGGAGATCCTCGATGCGGCTGAGAATCCGGTTGAGGCCGGCCACGCCCACGTCGACGATCTCGGTGACCTCGCGCCCCAGGTACTGGGCGGTGAGGGCGGCTTCGCGGGCGACGGGCAGGTCGGAGGTGCCCGCGCATACGACGGTGACCCGGCCGCCGCTCGGGGCGGGGGGCTCGGCCGGCCAGGCGGCCAGGCGCGCGGTCGCGTCGACGAACACCTGGGCCCCGAGTGCCTGTGAGACGAACTTCTGGGTCCCGAGTGCCTGTGAGGAACGAGCAGGTGTATCGAGGGGCGGCCCCGAGAGCTCCTCGACGACGGCGGCCAACTGCTCGTCACTGGCGCGGGTGAACAGGACGGTGCCGAGCGGCTCGTCGGACTGCTCGGCGCGCTCCTTCCACGCGCGGGCGATGGTGCGGACCTGGTCGACGCTCTTGCCCTGGCACAGCACGGCCTCGGGGTAGCCGCGGCGCTCGAAGCGCCCGAAATCGAGGTTGGCCACCTGGTTGTCTGTCATCGCTGGTCCTCCATCGCTGGTCCCTGAGCGTCGCGCTCCGCCGGTCCCTGAGCGTCGCGCTCCGC
>DURG01000294.1 GCA_012837465.1 Propionibacterium sp.
CCGGCTTGGCGGCCCTTCGTCGTCAACGGGTTCGCGAGCTCACCCGTTGACGCTCAGGGACCGGTCAGTGATCCAGCGCGCCAGCGGCGCCGGCACCGGTCATGGAGCGAACCTCCATCTCGGCGCCCTGATCGGCGTACGCGTCGCCGTCAGGCTTCACCACGGAACCGAGCCAGCCGAGGAAGAAGCCCATCGGAACCGAGATGATCGCCGGGGAATCCCACGGGAACCACGAGAAGTCGACGTTGGGGAACATCGAGCTCGGTGCGCCCGAGACTGCGGGGGAGAAGGCGATGAGCACGATGGCGGTGATCAGGCCGCCCGCGATGGACCAGACCGCACCGGCCGTCGAGAACCGCTTCCAGTACAGCGAATAGAGGATGGAGGGCAGGTTGGCCGAGGCGGCGATGGCGAACGCCAACGACACCAGGAAGGCGACGTTCTGTTCCTTGGCGACGATGCCGCCGAGGATGGCGACCACGCCGATGACGACCGACGTGATGCGCGCGACCCGTTCCTCCTTGGCGGGATCTGCCTTGCCGTCCTTGAGCACGCTGTTGTAGATGTCATGGGCGAACGAGGCCGACGCCGTGATGGCCAGGCCTGCGACCACCGCGAGGATGGTGGCGAACGCCACGCCCGCGATGACGGCCATGAGGACCGCGCCACCGAGGTGGTAGGCGAGCGCCGGCGCGGCGGCGTTGGCGCCACCCGGCATGGCCGCGATGGCCTCGGGGCCGACGAGCCATGCCGCGCCGTACCCGAGCACCATGGTGAACAGGTAGAACGCGCCGATGAGGCCGATGGCCCAGGTCACGGAGCGGCGGGCTTCCTTGGCCGTGGGCACGGTGTAGAAGCGCATCAGCACGTGGGGGAGGCCGGAGGCGCCGAGCACCAGGGCCATGCCCATCGAGATCAGGCCGATGGGGTCGGTGTAGCGCTCCATGGGGGCGAGCAGGTCGATGGTGGAGCCGTCTGCGGCGGTCTTGTCGATGGCCTCGCCGATCAGCGCGGACATGTTGAAGCCCTTGAGCGCGAGCACCCAGATGGTCATGATGCCGGCGCCGGCGATGAGCAGGACGGCCTTGATCATCTGCACCCAGGTGGTGCCCTTCATGCCGCCGATGAGCACGTAGCCCACCATCAGGATGCCCACGATGCCGATCACCAGGTTCTGGCCCCAGCCGGACGTGATGCCGAGCAGCAGCGACACGAGCGCACCCGCGCCGGCCATCTGCGCGAGCAGGTAGAAGAAGGAGATGACGAGCGTCGACGTGGCCGCGGCGGTGCGGACGGGCTTTTGACGCATGCGGAAGCTGAGCACGTCGGCCATCGTGTACTTGCCGGTGTTGCGCAGGGGCTCGGCGACGAGCAGCAGGGCGACGAGCCAGGCCACGAGGAAGCCGACGGAGTACAGCAGGCCGTCGTAGCCGTAGAGCGCCACGGCGCCGACGATGCCGAGGAAGGAGGCGGCCGACAGGTAGTCGCCCGCGATGGCGAAGCCGTTCTGGCGGCCGTCGAACTGTGCGCCGCCGGTGTAGAAGTCACCGGCCTTCTTGCGGCCGCCCTGGCTGACGCGGATCACGACGAACATCGTGACCACGACGAAGGTGGCGAAGATGGCGATGTTGATGATGGGGCTGCCCAATTGGGCCTGCAGGTTGATCATCGGACGGTTCCCTCCAAGTCAGCGCGGAGCCCTTCCGCGATGGGGTCGACCTTCTTGTTCATGTGCCGGATGTAGAGCCAGGTGATCAGGAAGGTGCTGACGAACTGGGCGATGCCGAACAGGAAGCCCACCGAAACGTTGCCGAAGACCTGGGTCATCATCAGGTCCTTGGCGAAGATGGAGCTGAAGACGTAGGCCAGGTACCAGGCCAGGAACACCACGGTCATGGGGAAGGCGAAGGAACGAAACACCTTCTTCAAGCGGCCGAATTCCTCGGACTGCTGTACCCGATGGAACTCCTCTGGGGGGATTGTGCCCGTGTGGGGCTGTTGAGCGTCGTTCATGACGATTCTCCTCAGGGGGATGAGTGTGCGCTTCATTGCGCGCAAGCAGACTAGCAACCCGATCCCATCACTGCTGGGATGTCCCATTATTCCCATTTACCCGCGTGTCACTCGTAACACCCGTTGTGAACCGTGGTTCGCGGGCTGTTCACGTGTTGGGCGCTAGGCTGTGCGCCATGCATCAGCTCGTCGTCACGCTCGACTGCCCTGATCGCCCGGGGATCGTGCACGCCATCACCGGCGCCATCGTCAAGGCCGGTGGCAACATCACCGAACTCCAGCAGTTCTCCTCCCCGGACACGGGCCACTTCTTCACCCGCTTGCAGGTCGACGGTGCCCAGTTGGAGGAACTGCGCGCCCAGATCGAATCCGCCACGCAGGGATTCGACGCCCGCCTGCGCGTCGACGACGCCACCCGCCCCGTGCGCACGCTGCTGCTGGCCTCCAAGGCCGGCCATGCCCTGAACGACCTCCTCTTCCGCTGGAAGGGCGGCGACCTGCCCATCCACGTGGTGGGCATCATGGCCAACCACGCAGTGCTGGCCCCCATGGCGGCCTTCTACGACGTGCCGTTCAAGCACCGCTTCGTGACACCCGAGACCAAGCCGGCCTTCGAGGACGAGATCCGCAAGGTCGTCGAGGAGCAGGAGATCGAACTGGTGGTGCTGGCGCGCTACATGCAGATCCTCAGCCCGGAACTGTGCGAGTTCCTCGCTGGCCGCGCCATCAACATCCACCACTCCTTCCTGCCCGGCTTCAAGGGCGCCAACCCGTACCGGCAGGCCCACACCCGCGGGGTGAAGCTCATCGGCGCCACCGCGCACTTCGTGACGGGCGACCTCGACGAGGGCCCGATCATCGAGCAGAACGTGGTGCGCGTGGACCACTCCATGGACGTGGCCAAGCTGGTGCGCAAGGGGCAGGCGCAGGAATCCCAGACCCTCGCAGAAGCCGTGCGGCTGTTCGCCGAGCACCGCGTCCTGGCCGACGGTGACCGCACCGTCATCTTCCGCTGACGGGACGCTTCGTGTTCGCTGACATCGCCCTCATCGGCCTGTTCATCCTCATCGGCGGCGTCTTCGCCGCCGCGGAGATGGCGCTGGTCACCCTCCGTGAATCCCAGGTGCGCCAACTGGCGGGCAAGGGCAAGCGCGGCCGGGCGATCGAGCGGCTGACCGGTAACCCCAACCTGTTCCTCTCGGCGGTGCAGATCGGCGTGACCGTCTCCGGCATGCTCTCGGCCGCCTTCGGTGGCGCCACCATCGCCGCCCGTCTCACGCCGGTACTGGTGCGGTGGGGCATGCCCGAGGTGGTGGCGGCGCCCCTGTCGCTGGTGCTGATCACCGTGGTCATCGCCTACTTCTCCATCGTCGTGGGGGAGTTGACCGCCAAGCGGTTGGCCATGCAGCGCTCAGAGACGTTCTCGCTGGCCCTGGCGCCGATGGTCTCCGGCATCGCCACCCTCGCGCGGCCCCTGATCTGGCTGCTCGACGTCAGCACCAACTTCCTGGTCCGGCTGCTCGGCGGTGATCCGAAGCTCGCCAAGGACGCCGTGACCGACGAGGAACTGCGCCACATGGTGATCTCGTCGAGCACGCTGGGCGTCGAGGAGCGCAGCATCGTCGACGAACTCTTCGACGCTGGCGAGTTGAGCCTCCGCGAAGTCATGGTGCCGCGCACCGAGGTGGACTTCCTGTCGGGTGACATGCCCATCTCGCTGGCCTACCGCGAGGTCCGTGGCGCGCCGCACTCCCGGTACCCGGTCACCGACGGCTCGCCAGACCAGATCGCGGGCTTCCTCCACGTCCGCGACCTCATGGACGTCGAGGGTGCCGCACGCGCGGGGGAGGTCCGCACGCTCGTGCGCGAGGTGCTTTTCCTGCCCGAGACCGTCAAGATCCTCACCGCCATGACCGCGATGCGCAGCCGCGGCGCGCACCTCGCCGTCGTGCGCGACGAGTACGGCGGCACCGCCGGCATCGTGACGTTGGAGGACCTGTTCGAGGAACTCATCGGCGACATCACCGACGAGTACGACGTGCCGGACGACGAGGAGCCGCGCGAGGTCAACGAACTCGACGGGCTCACCACCATCGAGGAGTTCGCCGAACTGACCGGCCACGTCATCCCCGAGGGCCCCTACGACACGATCGCGGGCTACTACATGCAGGTCGTCGGCAAGTTGCCGGTCCCGGGTGGGATGATCACGGTGATGCTCGAGCCCGTGACCGACCTCCCGGAGGCCAGGCCAGCCTGGTTCACGCTTGAGGTCACGCAACTCGACGGCCGGCGAGCCGCATGGTTCGCGCTGCGCAAGGAGGCCGTGGCCGAACCGGAGAAGGAAGGGGGCGCGGATGCCTGATGACGGCATGGGGCTGCTGACCAGCAACCGCGTCGAGCCGTTGCTGCGCGCCGCGGTCGAACACCAGGGCGGCAACCTGCTCGGCTGGTCCCTCGACCACGTCGACGCCGCGCCGGAGCACTCCACCACCGCCACCTACCTCGCCCAGATCCGCTGGCCCCACGGTGAGCGCTCCGAACTGCTGGGCGTGAGCGCCCGCAGCGGGGAACTGTCCGCCTCGGATGCCCGGGCCGAGATCTTCGACGACGGTCACCGGCGCGTCGCCGTGTGGCTGTATCCGAACGACCCGGACCTGCTGGGCCTCTCCACGGCGGCCTTCCCCGAGCGCATGGCCGAGGCCCTCACCGAGGGCCGCGTGTTCGACCGCCCCGTGACCGCGGGCCAGCTGTCACTGTCCATGATCGGTTACCGCCCCCGTCGACGCGCGGTGGTCAAGGCGGTCGTCCAGGACCCGCACGAGGTGTTCTACGTCAAGGTGCTGCGCGAGCGCGTCTTCGCCGACGTGTACCGCAAGCACACCATGCTCCGCGATGCCGGCATCCCTGCCCCGGAGGTTGCGCTGACCACGCCGGATCACCTCCTCGTGACCCGTGAACTCCCCGGCACCGCGCTGGCGCGCGCCCTGTTCGAGCCGGGAGAGCCTTGCACCGCCGAGGACCTCATCGGCATCCTCGACGCGATGCCCTCCGCCGTCGCCCAACTGGAGCGTCGCCCGCCCTGGTCTGATGCCGTCGCGCACTATTCCCGCATGGTCTCGGCCACCCTCCCAGAGGCGGGGGCGGAACTCGAGTGGATGACCGAGCAGATCAGCACCCGGCTCGCCAAGTACCCGGTGGGCAACGAGCCCACCCATGGTGACTTCCATGAGGGGCAACTGAGGGTTGCGAGCGGACGCATCGTCGGCATCCTCGATGTCGACACGATCGGGCCCGGCCGTCGGGCCGACGACCTGGCCTGCCTGATCGGGCACCTGTCCACCATCCAGCGGATGAACCCCGAACAGGAGGGCAAGGTGCGCGACCTCCTCGCCAAGTGGGTCCCCATCTTCGACCGCCGGGTGGACCCCGTCGAACTGCGACTCCGGGCCGCCGCCGTGATCATCTCACTCGCAACGGGCCCGTACCGCAGCCAGGAGGTCGACTGGCGGCAGCAGACGCTCCAGATGATCCGCTCCGCTGCTGCGCTGGTGCGACAGGTGTCGTGACCCCGGAAATTTCGACGTGGATTGTTGCGTATCCATAACGATCAACACGGACATGGTTATGGTCCCTCCAACTGGCGGTATTGTCGGCATGCCCAATTGAATTGATCCAAGGAGGATCTTCGTGAAGAAGTCTCTGCTGAGCATCCTTTCGCTCACCGCAGTCAGCGCCCTCGCGCTGGCCGGTTGTGCCGAGCCGCCGGCCACCACCGATCCCGGTACCGACACCACCGTCGCGGAAACCCCCGTAACCGAGCCGACCGCTGAGGAGACGGCCACCGAGGAAACCCCCGGCGCGGAGGAAACCGCCACCGAAGCAGCTCCCGGCACCGACGCCGCGGACTACCTCGCCTGCATGGTTTCCGACGCTGGCGGTTTCGACGACAAGTCCTTCAACGAGACCGCACACAACGGCATGATGCGCGCCGCTGAGGAACTCGGCATCCAGACCAACCAGATCGAGTCGAACGCTGAGGGCGAGTACGCCGGCAACGTCCAGGCCATGATCGACGCCAACTGCAACATGATCATCACCGTCGGCTTCGCGCTGGCCGAGGCCACCGAGGCCGCCGCCAAGCAGAACCCCGACGTGAAGTTCACCATCGTCGACTTCGGTTCCTTCGAGGGCGTCGACAATGCCAAGGGCCTCCTGTTCAACGCGGCCGAGCCGTCGTTCCTCGCCGGCTACGCAGCCGCCGCGATGACCGAGACCGGCACCGTCGGCACCTTCGGTGGCGCCAACTACCCGACCGTGTCGATCTTCATGGACGGCTTCCAGCAGGGCGTCCTGCACCACAATGAGGTCAAGGGCACCGACGTCAACGTCATCGGTTGGGACGAGGCCGCTCAGGACGGTCAGTTCATCGGCGGCAACAACCCGTTCGGTGACATCCCCGGTGGCAAGAACACCGCCAGCACCCTGATCGCCCAGGGCGCCGACGTCATCCTCCCGGTCGCCGGCCCCGCCGGTGCGGGCGCCCTCCAGGCCGCCCAGGAGTCCGGTGGCAAGGTCAACGCCATCTGGGTCGATGCTGACGGCTTCGAGTCGATGCCCGACTACAAGGCCAACATCATCACCTCGGTGCAGAAGGCCATGGACCTCGCAGTGTTCGAGGCAATCAAGGCCGACATCGACGGCAGCTTCACCTCCGAGGCCTACGTCGGCACCCTGGAGAACGACGGCGTGCTGTTGGCTCCGTTCCACGACTTCGAGTCGAAGCTGCCCGAGGGGCTCGCCGACGAACTCCAGCAGGTCGAAGCGGACATCATCTCCGGCGCCATCGAGATCACCTCGCCTAGCCAGCCCTGAGCCCGCTCAGTGACGATCTCTGAATGAGAGGGAGGGGCACTTCGGTGCCCCTCCCTTTCGCATCCCCACACACCCCCCAAACCTCGCTACGCTTAGGCACCCCCATATCTGCCTACCGCAGCCCGAGGGAGACGAAGGACACATCGACGTGACTCAACCCCCCGTGCTCTCATTGCAGGGCATCACGAAGAGATTCGGCTCGCTCACCGCGAACGACTCGATCAGCATTGACGTGGTGCCCGGGAGAATCCACTGCCTGCTCGGTGAGAACGGCGCCGGCAAATCGACCCTCATGAACATCCTCTTCGGGCTCCTCGAGCCGGACGAGGGCCGCATCATGCTGGGCGATGATCTGCTGAAGGTGACCAATCCCAAGGAAGCAATGGCGGCAGGGATCGGCATGGTGCACCAGCACTTCATGCTGATTCCCGTGTTCACGGTCGCCGAGAACATGGTGCTCGGCTACGAACCCGGCAAGGCCGGCCTCCTCGACATCAACGCCGCCCGCGAGCGGGTCCGCGAACTGAGCGCACGCTACAAGCTCGACGTCGATCCCGATGCGCTCGTGGAGAATCTCCCCGTCGGCATCCAGCAGCGCGTCGAGATCCTCAAGGCGCTCGCCAACGACGCCACCTACCTCATCTTCGACGAGCCCACCGCCGTGCTCACCCCGCAGGAGATCGACGAGCTGATGGTCGTCATGAAGGCCCTGCGTGACGAGGGCCGCGCCATCGTGTTCATCACCCACAAGCTCCGCGAGGTGCGCGAGGTCGCGGATGACATCACCGTCATCCGGCGCGGCGCCGTCGTGGGCCAGGCAGATCCAGGGGACTCCGAGGGCGAACTGGCCTCCATGATGGTGGGCCGTGCCGTCGAGCTCACCGTCGACAAGGCGCCCGCCGAGCCGGGCGAACCCCGCCTCGTCGTGAATGACCTCACCGTCGCCAGCCCGTCCGGCCAGCTCGCAGTCGACCACCTGTCGCTCGATGTGCGCGGCGGCGAGATCGTCTGCATCGCCGGCGTCCAGGGCAACGGCCAGACCGAGCTGGCCCAGACCCTGCTCGGCACCATGACCCCGGTGAGCGGCTCCGCCAAGCTCGACGGCGTCGAGATCTCCCGCTCCAAGCCTGCCAAGACCATTGCAGCTGGCCTCGGCTACGTGCCCGAGGACCGCCACCGCGACGGCTTCGTCGGCGAGTTCTCCATCGCCGAGAACCTCGTCATCAACAACCTCGACGAGTTCTCCCGGTTCGGCTCCCTCGACCTCAAGCGCATCGCGGACAACGCCGTGGAGCGCATCGAGGAGTTCGACATCCGCAGCGGTTCCCACACCCAGCCGGTCCGCTCGCTGTCAGGCGGCAACCAGCAGAAGGTGGTGCTGGCACGTGAACTGTCCCGCGACCTGTCGCTGCTGATCGCCAGCCAGCCCACCCGCGGCGTCGACGTCGGCGCCATCGAGTTCCTGCACAAGCGCCTCGTGGAGGAGCGCGACCGCGGTACCGCCGTGCTGATCGTCTCCACCGAACTTGAAGAGGTCGAGTCCCTGGCGGACCGGATCGCGGTCATGTACCGCGGCAAGATCGTCGGCATCGTCGAACCAGACACCCCGCGAGATGTCCTTGGCCTCATGATGGCCGGCATCCCCTATGAGGACGCCGTCGCGTCCGCCGAGGAGGCACGAGCATGAGCGCCGAAACGAAAGTGAGGGCGCCACGCCCCGCCTGGGTGCAGTCCGCCATCATCACGGTGGCCTCACTGATCCTGGCCTTCGCCGTCGGCGCCCTCGTGATGGTCTTCACCGACGCCGAGGTCGCGGGCAAGTGGGCCTACTTCTTCGCCCAGCCGGGAGACGCGCTTGGCGCCTCCTGGGACAAGATCTCGAGCACCTTCTACGCCATGTGGGTGGGCTCAGTCGGCTCCTGGGTGGCCATCACCAACACCACCGCTGAGGCCGCCCCGCTGATCGCTGCCGGCCTCGGCGTGGCCATCGCCTTCCGCTCCGGCCTGTTCAACATCGGTGGCAACGGTCAGGCGATGATCGGCGCCATGATGGCGGCCTACCTCGGCTTCACCATCAAGGGGCTGCCGATGTTCATCCACCTGCCCCTGGTGCTCATCGTGGGCGTCCTCGGTGGTGCCTTGTGGGGCGGTATCGTGGGCCTGCTCAAGGCGCGCACCGGTGCGCACGAGGTGATCCTGACGATCATGCTCAACTACATCGCCGGCAGCCTGCTCGCGTTCCTGATGATGCAGAAGGCCTTCCAGACGCCAGGCCGTTCGGATCCCATCTCGCCTGTGCTCGAATGGACCGCGACGATGCCGAGGCTCGCAGGAACCAGGCTCCACCTGGGCTTCTTCCTCGCGCTGCTCGCCGCCTTCCTCGTCTGGTGGCTGCTGGAACGCACGAAGTTCGGCGTGCACCTCAAGGCGGTGGGCCTCAACCCCAACGCCGCGGCCACGGCCGGTGCGAGCGTGCCCAACGTCACGTTCCTGACCATGGCCATCGCAGGCGGCCTCGCCGGCCTCGGCGGCGTGATCACGGTGACCGCGCCCGATCTGCTCACGGGCACGCCACCACAGATGACCGGCACGATCATCGGCACGCTGGGCTTCGACGCCATCACGGTGGCGCTACTCGGCCGCTCCCGCCCGCTCGGCGTGGTCTTCGCCGGCCTTCTGTTCGGCGCCCTCAAGGCGTCGCGCCGCACCATGGTCGTCATGGCCGGCACCCCTGACAAGCTCACCGACCTCATCCAGGCGCTCATCGTGCTCTTCGTCGCGGCACCCGCCTTCGTGGCGTGGTTGCTGCCGTTCCTCCGAGAACGAAAAGCGAAGAAGCAGAACGTCCAGTCCGCAAAGGTGGCCGCAGCATGAGTGCCCAGACCCAGACCCAGAGCCACCCCGACAGCAATCTGACGCTCGTCGAGAAGGTTGAATCGCCGCAAGCCAGGGCCCAACGGCTCTCCGTCGGCGTGCTCGTCACGCTCCTCGGCGTGATCCTGCTGTTCATGGCCTTCACCACCAACGAGACCGGCCGCATCGCATTGTCCGACGCGTTGGCGGACGTGAAGCTGCCCACCATCGAGGTGCCGGGCCTGGCCACCGTCCTGGTGGCCTCACTGCTGGTCCTCGGCGCCGGCATCGGCTACCTCACCGGCAGGATCCACGGCCGGCTCCGCACGGCGCTCGCCGTGATCGCCGGCGTGGGCGTGCTCGTCGGTTTCCTCGTGTGGGCCGCGGCCAGCTCCAACCTGCCGTTCACCCTCACCAGCCAGCTGAACCTCACGTTGGAGTACGCCACCCCGCTGTTCTTCGGCGTGCTCGGAGGTGTGCTGGCCGAGCGCGCAGGCGTCGTCAACATCGCCATCGAGGGCATGTTCCTCACCTCCGCCTTTGCGGCCTCGCTGACGTACTCCATCACGAAGTCCTTCATCGCGGCCCTGATCGCGGCCGCGATCGCGGGCCTGCTGATGGCGGGCGTGCTGGCGCTGTTCACCCTGCGGTACCTCGTCGACCACGTGATCATCGGCGTGGTGATCAACCTGTTGGCAACGGGCCTCACGGGCTTCATCTACCAACAGCTGGTCGCGAAGAACCCGTCGGAGTACAGCTCGGTGACACCCATGTTGCCGTTGTCGATCCCGGGGTTGAGGGACATCCCGTTCCTGGGGCCCATCCTCTTCAGCCTGAGGCCGCTGACCTACCTGGCGTTCATCGCCGTGCCGCTGGTGTGGTTCCTGATCTTCCGCACCAAGTGGGGCCTGCGCGTCCGCTCCGTCGGCGAGCACCCGCACGCTGCTGACACCGTCGGCATCAACGTCATCTGGACCAAGGCCTCGGCCGTCCTGCTGGGCGGCATCTTCGCCGGCCTCGGCGGTGCCTACTTCACCATCGGCTCGGTGGGCGCGTTTCAGGACAACAACCCCACCGCCGGCTACGGCTTCATCGCCCTGGCCGCCGTCATCATGGGCCGCTGGCATCCCATCCTCGGCGCGTTCGTGGCGCTGTTCTTCGGCTTCTGCCGAGCGCTCGCCCAGACCACCAAGCTGATGGCGCTGCCCATCCCGGGTGACTTCATCGAGATGCTGCCGTACCTCGCGACGGTGATCGCAGTCGCGGGGCTCGTCGGCCAGGTGAGGGCACCAGCCGCCGATGGCGACCACTTCGTGAAGACGCACTGATGAGCCAGATCGACTGGGAGTCGCTCCGGACCACCGCGCTCGAGGTCATGGCCCGCGCATACGCCCCCTACTCGAACTACCGGGTGGGGGCGGCCGCGCTGGTCGACGACGGGCGCGTGGTCAGCGGGTGCAACGTCGAGAACGCCGCCTACGGCGTGGTGCTCTGCGCCGAGTGCGGATTGATCTCGGACCTCGTGGCAGGGGGAGGCGGACGCCTCATCGCGTTCACCTGCGTCGGCGGCGAGGGCGAGGTCATCACGCCCTGCGGTCGCTGCCGGCAGTTGCTGTTCGAGCACGGTGGGAACGAGCTGCTGCTCGAGACCCCCGCAGGCATCCTGTCGCTGCGGGAGATGCTGCCCCAGGCCTTCGGGCCTGACGACCTGGCCCGCAACGACTGAGCGCTGGTTGAGCCGACCGCGTCCGAGCTTGCGAGGATCGCGGTCGTGTCGAAACCCGGTGAGCCGGCCGGGCGTGAAGGAGTGGCCGGGGAGGGCCCCCATCAGACCCTGCGGAAGCAGGCTGGGTTCCAGGCCCAAGATCGGCTGCGGCAGCCCTTCGTCGTTCGCTGGCGCTCACGCTCAGGGACCAAGCTGTCGTCACCGCCATGGACAACCTGCGGCGGCCCTTCGTCGTTCGCTGGCGCTCACGCTCAGGGACCAAGCTGGGGTCAAGGCCG